>JAJTCL010000249.1 GCA_021323255.1 Propionibacteriaceae bacterium
GTATGGTACCCCGGCTGGGGCGGACTGAGGTTCGTAGACATGCTGGCGGGGGATGTCATCACTCTGGCGGCCGATGGCTCCCTCGAACGCCGCCACGTTGGATCGGTAGCCGCGGCCGTCCGGCCACGCCGAGACGGTGGTGCGGTAATCGGTGTGGAACGCGGCTTTGCCCTAGAGGACGCCGACGGGACTCTGACAGCGCTGCCGGAGTTGTGGAACGACCCCGGCGTACGGATGAACGAGGGCGGGTGCGACCCGGATGGCCGCTTCTACTGTGGGTCGATGGCCTATGACCAGTCAGTTGGCGCGGCATCCCTGTACCGGCTCGATCCGGACGGTTCTGTCGAGGTGGTGTTGAACCAGGTCACCGTGTCTAACGGGTTTGAGTGGAGCCCCGACGGATCACGGGTTTACTACAACGACACCGCCACTTTCACCATCTCCGTGTTCGACTACGACACCGCTGCCGGATTGACCAACCGGCGCATGTTTGCCGAGTTGCCTGACGGCGGCCGCCCGGACGGACTGACCGTCGACGCAGAGGGAGGCGTGTGGACGGCGGTGTCCAACGGTCGTGCCGTCTACCGCTACAGCACCGACGGCGTGCTAGAGGAAAAGCTTGCGGTGCCCGCGCGCAAGGTGACCGCCTGCACCTTCGGCGGCGATCACCTCGACCAGTTGTTCATCACCACCTCGCAAGAGAACATCAACACCCGCGAGGACCCGCTGGCCGGGTCTCTCTTCCGCGCCAACGTCGGGGTCAAAGGTCTTCCGGTCCGCCTCTTTGCCGGCTGAGGGGCGTCCCCGTACTGTCTCGGCGGCGGAGCCCTTTACGCCCGCAAGTTCCAGTACGCCGACCTGTTTGCCGAGGGTCGGCAAGCCGGCGCCGTTGAAGTTTGCGAGCCGCAGCAGATGATTACGTCGCGTCGCTCGGGCAGTCTAGTAATTGCGGCTCTCGCGTATTGGCGAGCGCCTTTCCCGAACGCCACGCCGACTTAAGGGCGATTGGGTTCCGAAGCGATTTTCATTCACTGGAAGGACGATGGTATGACTTCGACAGTATTGCGACTACCCGCAGGGACTGGCCGCGGTTCGAGATCAGTCACACAGCTGTTGGACGTCAATCCCGAGCTTGGTACGGCGACGGTGAGAGTGGATCTCAGTGAGGTCACGGAAGCGACTGCTCCGGTTGTGAGCGCGGCCAGGCTTGCGGTGAATGCCTTGATAGGCCAGGTCTTGGCGGAGCGCTTACTTGGCCTGGACATCGTTCCCACAAACAGCTACCTCGACGTAGCGATTCCCGACCGGAACCCCGTCGTGGTCCATGTTTTCCTCGCCACCGAACCGCGCCGGTTGCTCAAGGCACTGCAGTCCAACGGAGTAAGCCCTATCGAGGTCGATGTAATGGTGTTTGACGGCAACCTCGCTCAGTGGGCGCGGGGGAGAATGGAGTGGACCATTCGTCAGCGGCGGTCCGCGGAATGGCCCGTCAACTCGCCTTGACGGAACGGGATTGAATCCGTGGTTCTAATGTGCGCGGCACAAGAATGGCTGCCATCCTCCTCGCATTGGCGACCAATCACACCAGAGAGGGTTGTCTGCAGGCGTATGTCAGTTTCATCCGTGTGGAGCCTTCCGGTGTGCCGCAGGACGGTAGTCGCCGATGGCTGAGACGGCCCACATGAACAGGCGGCGGCAACACGCATTCGACACTGTTGCAGGACAGGAGGAGAAGATGCGCACATCTACCAATCGCGTCGTGGTGGGCCTAGACAATGGGGGAAAGGTGAACAACGCGACGGTACTGGAAACCTCGGGTCGGTTCCTCGTAGACGGCTTGTCGAATCCCCCAGCCGCGTTCGGGAGGTCCAGATATTGCGATTGATGCTCTGGCGCGCACATTCGATGACGTCTTGGCACTTACTGGCGCGGCAAAGGCCGCTGTACTCGCGGTTGGGCCGGATACGCCAGGACCAGACAGCGCGGAGGGCGTGACCCCCAATTGCTCCCAGCGCGTCGAGGGGCTCAACGAACTTTTCCCACCCGGCCTGCGCAGTTTCGATATCCGCAGCGGCCTGGAAATCGGTTACAGCTACCCGTCATCTATAACAACGACGGCAACGCGGCTGCGCTTTATGCGCACCAGATGCATTTTGGGTCTGCGGGCAGCGCGCACACTTCGATCGCAGCAATTGTGGGGACGGGTTTGGGCGGCGGCGTCATCGAGGCCGGGCTAGTGGTCAAGGGAGCGTCCGGTATGGCGGGGGAGCTTGGCCACGTACACATTCCCATGGCGGGACTGCTCGCTGACGACCAACCAATCCCGCGGTGCAACTGTGGTTTCGTAGGTGACGCAGAAAGTGTTGCGTCCCTGACCGGCATCGAGAACAACCTGTTGCCGTTACTGGCTCACCCAGTTCCCGACCCTCCGCCGGATGAGGCGGGGCGACAGGTTCGTGCCTACGGCGAGGCCGGCGACGAGATGGCACTGAGGATCTTCGAGCAGCAGGCGATGGCGCTCGGCCGGCTGTTCACAATTGCGGCGAACTACACCGACCCGAATGTGTACTTCCTCGGCGGCGGTGTCGTGGAAAGCACACCCGCGTTTCGGGACTCGTTCAGGGGCAAGGTCCGTGAGCACACCGTGTTACGCGATGAACAGACGCGCCTGGCCAGCTTCGCAGTTGTACCGGACCTTGACATGGCTGGGGCGCCCGGGGCACTGCCCTGGCGGCTCTGACAACGCTTCAGAGACAGTCAGGCGACCTGGTTCGCCGATAGCAGCCGCCCACCCAATTCGCTGGTCGGCTGTCGGCAAACCTGCCACTTTCGGGGGCTCTGAGCCATCCTTGAATGAGTGTCGGCGTTGAGAGACCGCACGACGCCCGGGCCCAACGGTGGCCGATCTTGAGTTCGCACCGCGCTTGCCACGGACGATGAAACGAGAGGAGTGCGACGGTGGTTGATCATGCGGGCTGGGGCGACGAAACGATGGAAGTGGAGATGGCCATTGGTCATGGCCCCGTCGCGAGCACCGCTGGCCAGAGGGGTGACCTAGTCCTGTCAAGGCCCGTAACCGCGGACCAGCGAGCTGCCGAGCCGGTGGACATCATTGATGACATCGTCGACGAGTGGGGAAGGCAGTCTTTCCCGGCAAGCGATCCGCCGTCGAACTGGTGACAACTCATCAACCCGCACCTCAGTACGCGCCCGTGTGCTTGGTCAGTGAGGGCCTGGCTTCGACGTGAGCCGAGATGGTGTCGAGGTGGCCACCGCAGCGGGGTCGTTGGCGAGGGATAGCACGAGCGCGATTTCCTGGTCACCGAATTCGCTGTTCTTGATAGGTGTGGTCCGACGTTGTGACGTCAAACGGAATCCGGCATTGATGGCGAACCCGATCGCGCGCCCGTTTTCGGTGCTGGCCCAGTAGTACAGCTTGGTGCAACCGTCCTGAATCGCTCGATCTGCGGCGATTTGGACCAGGCGGGACGCCACCCCGGTATTGCGTGCCTCAGGTGTTACCCAAAGATCGCGGAAGTCGGCAGATTGTGGAGCTCCCTCGATCATTTCGACCGAGGCGACTCCTACCGGCCCTTCGTCGCGTATCGCCAGCAACCGATGGGCCTGCACCATACAGTTTCGCCAGTACCGCTCCGGCTGCTTCGCTTCTTCAGCGTAGGTCGCGAGGAAGGCTTTAGGGGATTCCCGAAGCGCGGCCAGCCGGACGTCGCGGTAGGCGTGCCAATCGTCTTCTTTCAGTACTCGTACAGAGATGTCACTCATCCCCCATGCTCGCACGGCACGGACGGCTTCACCAAGCCATCGCTGACGCGCATCGGCTGGTCGACATTGACAGGCTTCGCTCGCAAAGCTCGGGATATCAGCCCGGCACTAAGCGGGTTCGAGCCGCACCGTGAGCCGGGTCTCATGGAGTTGCTGCGAGCGAGGCTGCACGCCATCACTGTCCGTCGGCCACCGCCAGCAACCGGGGCACCCGGTTGGGCATGGTCCCAGCTCCAAGATCGCCGCGCTCACGTGACCGTCCCCGAATATGGCAGGCCGGTCATCGACGTCTCTGGCTCGCCGGCCGGTCTCACCGCGCCGGTTGCCGCGCCCGCGTGCCGCCAGCATCCGGCAGGGCGGCATCAGGTGCCGGCCACGCCGAGGGTGCTGCGCACCTCGCGGATCATCTGTTGAGTGAAGCCCCATTCGTTGTCGTACCAGGCCATCACCTTGACCAACGTGGCGTCCACGACCCGGGTCAGGTCCAAGTCGATGACGGCGGCGCGCGGGTCGCCAACAATGTCAGCGGAGACCAGCGGATCCTCCGATACACCGAGAATCCCTTGGTATTGCTCTGACGAAGCCTCCTGCCGGAACGCGTCGTTGACCTCCTGCACGGTGGTCGGCCGGTTCGCGACGAACACGATGTCGGCGATCGACCCAACCGGGATCGGGGCACGCACCGCGATCCCGTCGAACCTGCCGACCAGCTCGGGCACCGCAAGGGTGGTCGCTCGTGCCGCTCCAGTTGAGGTGGGCACGAGGTTGACGGCACCGGCGCGGCCGCGCAGGAAGTTCTTGCTGGGACTATCGACGAGCCGTTGGCCGCCGGTGTAGGCGTGGATGGTCGTCATCACCGCGCGCTGCACACCGATGTGGCGGTGGGCGATTTCGACAACCGGGGT
>JAJTCL010000250.1 GCA_021323255.1 Propionibacteriaceae bacterium
GTTTCGGCCTGCTGCCACGAGGGTGAGATCTCCGGCAAGCTGGGCCTGCCCGGTTGGCCCGCCGCAGCCGAGGCCAGCGTAGTTGCTCGAGACGTGCAGATCGCAGAGCTCACCAGGTCCCGGTTACACATCTGCCATGTTTCCTGTGCCGAGACCGTCGATGTGATCCGATGGGCCAAGCAGCGTGACATCAACGTGACTGCGGAGGTCGCGCCCCATCACCTCGTGCTGACGACAAACGAGGTGCTCGGCTATGACCCGACCTACAAGGTGAATCCGCCGCTGCGGCCAAGCGAGCATGTCGAGGCGCTTCGGGAGGCCCTGGCAGACGGGACCATCGATGCGGTGGCGACCGACCATGCGCCCCACGCGCGACACGACAAGGACCACGCGTTCGCTGAAGCGGCATTCGGCATGCTCGGTCTCGAGACCGCGCTGGCCGTAGTTGTGGAGACCATGATCAAGCCCGGCCTGCTGAGCTGGACGGACGTGGCGAAACGCATGTCGATCATGCCGGCACACATTGCCCGACTTACTGATCAAGGTCGACCTTTTGCGGTGGGTGAGCCGGCCAATGTCGTCCTGGTTGATCCCGCCGCGCGGCAGGTCATCGACCGCAACGACTCAGCTTCACTGTCCCGCAACAATCCCTGGCACGGCCGCGAGTTGCCCGATCCGGTGGTCGCCACCATCTGGGCGGGCCGGCTCACATTCCGGAAGGGACAGTGAGGCAGCAGGTCCCGGATCGCGCGCCGCCGTGCTGAGCCAGGCTGGCGCGCCGCTGTCCTGGACGAGCGAGCGAGCAGACACGTCTTTGGTCTGCGAGCGAGTGAGGAAGGCAGTGGCTAACAAGCGCCGGCCTCCGCGAGCGGAGCGAGCAATGAAGACGGCGTGAGGGAACATGCCTTTCGTCCCCGAACGACGACGAAGTAGGCGGGCCACAGAGCGCGATCCGCGCGAGCGGAGCGAGCAATCAAATACGGCGCCTCGCTATGGCTACACCCACCAGTGAGAGCGCACCACCCACGATCGCCAGAATCGGCGGTACCTCGCTGAGAAACAGCCACCCGAGGAAGATGGTGATCGGCGGCACGAGAAAGGTCGTGACACCAAGTTTTCCGGCCGATGTATGGCTGAGTGCGTACGCCCAGGTCGAGAAGGCAAGCGCAGTCGGCACAAGTCCGAGGTAGACGACTCCCAGGATCTGCAGCCCCGGTGCGACTGAGAGATCACTGACCAGCGCACCAGCAAACGGCAGGCAAGCGACGGTGCCGATGAGGCAGGCAAGCCAGGTCACCTGCAGGGCAGGAATGCGGTGCAGGACGACCTTCTGCGCCACCATGGCGATCGAGTAGACGGTGGCGCTCAGCAACACCAGGAGTACGCCGGCCAGATCGGCCTCCCCCGTGCTCGTGGCAAATCCGATGATCAGAGTGCCGGCGAATGCGACCAGGCCGCCGATGACCAACATCCGTGGAAAGCCTTCGCCGAGCAGGATGCCGGCGAGTACGCCGATGAGGATCGGTGCGAACTGGATGAGCATCGAGGCAGTGCCGGCGTCAACATACTGCTCACCGGCATTGAGGGCGACGCTGTAGACCGCGAACCAGGCGACTCCGACCAGGGCGGTGAGCGCCCATTCTCGGCTGCTCATCCGAACGAGCCTGCGGCCGATCATCAAGGCACTGAGGGCCAGGCTTGCCACCAGCAGTCGGCCGAGGCTGAGGGCCCCCGGGCTGATGTCGTGAGCCGCGTACCGGATCACGACAAAGGCCGAAGCCCAGGCGACAACAGTGATGGCCACCGCGAGAAGCGACCGCCAGTCCGACCCCTGTGTTGTGATCTTGGTCTGCTGGATCTCGCTCACGGTGTTGCTCACCGGTCAAGCATGGCGGGATGTACTGTTAAGCACAAGCAAGATAAAGTTCGAAGTATTGTGTAGGTGTTGTGAAATGTTGCACTTTGAGCGTCTTCAGGCTCTCCATGCAGTGTCGACCTTTGGTTCGGTGACCGGCGCCGCTGCGGCGTTACACCTGACACCGTCGGCTATCTCCCAGCAGCTCGCCAAGCTGCAACGCGACGTGGGCCAGCGACTCGTCGAGCCGTACGGCCGGGGCGTACGACTCACGCCGGCAGGCAGTCTGCTGGCCAGGCGAGCGCACGCGATTCTGGCCGAAGTCGAGAACGCAGAGAGCGAGCTTGATCGGCAACGCAACCACGTCATCGGGGATCTGGAGATTGCCGGCTTCGCCACTGCCGCGCGAGCCATTCTTCCCCAGACCGTTGCCCGGCTTCGAAAAGACCACGAGCAGCTCCGGCTTCGGGTGTCCGAGCGGCAGCCGGACGAGGCGATCCGCCTGGTCGTCGCGGGCCATCTCGACATCGCGCTGGTCAACGACTGGATGAATGCGCCCCTGGTGCTGCCGGACGGCCTCGAGCGCCTGCTGATCATGAACGATGCCGTTGATCTCGCCGTGCCGGCTGAGCATCCGTTGGCGCAGCGCACCAGCGTCGAGCTCACCGAGCTGTGTGCTGAGCCCTGGATCACCTGGCCGCACGGTGCCATCTGTCATGAATGGCTGACCCAGACGCTGCGGCAGCACGGGCTGACCCCAGAGGTGACTCATACCGCCGAAGAGCATCAGACCCAGCTGGCAATGGTCGCTGCCGGGCTAGGCATTGCCGTGATGCCGAGGCTGGGGCGCGGCTCGATCGCGGGCGTCTCGATCGTCTCGCTCAAGCCAGCCTTTTCCCGGCAGATCTACGCCATCTGGCGGACTCTGGCCTCTGAGCGACCCGCGATCGCAGTCACTGTATCGGCTATCAGTGAGGTCGCCCACGGCCTGACTGACGGCTGAATGTGTGGCCCTGCGCCGGCACGTCACCCCTTAGGCTGAGGCACATGCCGGAGTGGTTACCTGACAATCTCGCTGAAGTGGTGTTGTTCAGGCCGATTCGCATCGTGCTCTTGATCATTGCTGCGTTTGTGCTGCGGCGCATACTCCATCGCTTGATCAGACGTTCGGCGAAACGCACAATCGACCGGCCGCTCAGCTCCCGCAATCAGGTGATGCAGAAGTTGATCGTCGCCACCACCTTGTCCGCGGAGCGGCGCAAGCAGCGCCTTTCCGCGCTCAGCTCAGTAGCTCAGAGTGCAGTGACGTTCGTGATCTTCGCTGTCATCATCTTGATGATCTTGGCCGAGTTGGGCTACAACATCACCACCATCCTGGCCGGAACCACGGTCATTGCCGTAACTGTGGCGTTCGGTCTGCAGAGCATCGTGAAGGACTTTTTCGCTGGCGTCTTCATGCTCGTGGAGGACCAGCTCGGCGTCGGCGACTACGTCGATATGGATGTGGCCTCTGGCGTTGTCGAGGCCATTGGGTTGCGGGTCACGGAATTGCGAGGTGAAGACGGCACAGTCTGGTACGTCCGGAACGGCGAAGTCCTCCGCGTCGGCAACTTCAGTCAGGGCGGCCCGGGTCAGCCACCGGCCGAAGCGGAACCCGCCCCGAAACCCGAACGATCTTCCTGACTTACTCGGCGAGTGTCGCCTCGACCGTGATGGTCGTGCCGGTGATTACCTTCGAGACGGGACAATTCTGCCTGGCGTCCTCGGCTGCCGCCTGGAACTGCTCTGCGGTAATGCGCGGCACCACGCCGGTTACAGTCAGCTTGATGCCGGTGATGTTTGGAGGATCGAAGGTGACGTCGGCTCGCGTGTCAAGCGAGGTGGGCGGAGTGCCTCCCTCGGCAAGGACATTTGACAGTGCCATGTTGAAGCACGTGGAGTGGGCGGCGGCGATCAACTCCTCGGGGCTCGTATGGTGGTTCGGTTCCTCGGCGCGTGTCGCCCAGGTGACCTCGAAGTGGCCGAGGCCGGACGACACAAGCTCGACCTCGCCCTGGCCCTCGAAGAGCGATCCTTCCCAGTGCGCTTCCGCGGTCCGAACTGTAGCCATGGTTGACTCCTCCCGATGGGTGTGTAGGCGTACGGCGTCTCATCCTGCCAGCCGGTCGGTCGCGTGGTGGAGAATGGTCCAGATGTCCGAGCAAGCACCTCTGCAGACCTTCTATGACGCCGTCGGTGGCCACGCTACGTTCGTGGCACTCGTCAGGCGGTTCTACGAGGGAGTCGCCGCTGACCCTCCACTGCGGGCCTTGTATCCAGAGCCCGATCTCGCCTCGGCCGAAGAACGACTTCGGATGTTCCTGGAGCAGTACTGGGGAGGTCCGACCAGCTACAGCCAGCAACGTGGGCATCCGCGACTCCGGATGCGACACGCCCCGTTTGCTGTGACACCAGCGATGCGGGACCGCTGGTTGAACCACATGAGGGATGCGATCGACTCACTCGGGCTCACGCCGCAACAGGAGCATGAGTTGTGGACCTACATGGAGCGGGCCGCGCACTCGATGGTGAACACCTTCGATGAACACCCAGGCACGATGCCAGGACTGAAGCTGTGACCGCGAGTGCTGCTTGTCAAACAGCCCACTTCTGCAGCGCCAACCGCTGATCGGCGCTCAACGAAGAGACGCCGACCACCACCGTCCGCGCGGTGGCGTAGACCGTACTCGATGTCGGATCGCGGATTTCTGCAGCCAGGGTGAAGGAGCGGTTGCCGATCGCCGAAACCGCGGTACCCACCTCGTACGGTTCGATCCTGAAATCAATCGGT
>JAJTCL010000251.1 GCA_021323255.1 Propionibacteriaceae bacterium
CTCGCTGCGATGTTCGCTGGTTGCCGCCGTCTTCGTCGGATCTGGCGGAACGGAAAAGCGTTGTTCCGCCATCTCCTCCTGCAGATCGGCGGCGCGAACATCGCTTGTTTGTAGCGGCGCGATTCCCGACGCTCAGCCTGCATTCAGTACGCGTGAAACCTTAACGCTGAGGTAACGAGAGTGTGAGTAGGCTCCGCCTTATGGCGGACGTGCTTTCCAGCTACCGGACCGGTGACGCGTTCGACGAGATGATGGACCCTGAGGGCAGCGTCCGGCCCTCCTATCAGGCCGTCTATTCCGCCCTCAGCCGATCGACCTCAGACGACCTGCGCATGATCGCGGAGTCCCTTGCCAACAACTACACCCAAGCCGGTGTGACCTTCGATGTCGGCGGCGTGGAGCGCCCCTTCCCGCTCGACCTGGTGCCTCGAGTGATCGCGTCGCCGGAGTGGGAGATCATCGAGGCCGGTGTTGCGCAGCGGGTGAAAGCGCTCGAGGCGTTCCTGGCCGACATCTACTCCGACGCTCGGGTGATCACCGACGGGGTCATTCCCAGCCAGCTGGTTACCTCCTCCACCCATTTCCATCGGGCGGTGTGGGGCATCAAGCCCGTCAACGGGGTTCGCATCCACGTCGCTGGTGTGGACCTGATCCGCAATCCAGCCGGCGACGTACGCGTGCTCGAGGACAACGTCCGGGTGCCGAGCGGCGTCTCCTACGTGATGACCAACCGCAACGCGATGATCACTGCGATGCCTGAGGCGTTCGCCAACCAACGGATCCGTCCGGTAGCCGGTTATCCGACGCGCCTGCTGACAGCATTGCGTAAGGCGGCCCCGCCGGGCGTTGACGAGCCGACCGTGGTGGTACTCACCCCCGGCGTGTACAACTCGGCTTACTTCGAGCACACCCTGCTGGCGCGCACCATGGGCGTTGAACTGGTTGAGGGTCGTGATCTGGAGTGCCGCCGTGGCAAGGTCTTCATGCGCACCACCGCCGGACTGCGGCGGGTGGACGTTATCTATCGCCGGATCGATGACGATTTTCTCGATCCGGTGCATTTCCGGAGCGACTCGATGCTCGGCGTGCCTGGCCTGATCAACGCGGTACGCACCGGCGGAGTAGCGCTGGCCAATGCGATCGGTAATGGTGTGGCAGACGACAAGTTGATCTATACCTACGTGCCGGACTTGATCAAGTACTACCTGCGAGAAGATCCGATCATCGCTAACGTCGACACCTGGCGACTGGAGGAGGACGGAGCCCGCGAAGAGGTGCTGGACCGCCTCCAGGAGCTGGTCGTCAAGCCGGTTGACGGCTCCGGCGGCAAGGGCATCGTCATTGGGCCGCGTGCCACCAAGGCTGAGCTTGATGAGCTACGGCGTCAGGTGAGTGAGGACCCGCGCGGCTGGATCGCGCAGCCGGTGGTCCAGCTTTCCACCGTGCCGACGCTGATCGAGGACTGCCTGCAGCCGCGCCATGTTGATCTTCGACCGTTTGCTGTCAACAATGGCGAGGACGTCTGGGTGCTCCCCGGCGGGCTGACCCGCGTCGCCTTGCCCGAGGGCGAGCTCGTCGTCAACAGCAGCCAGGGCGGCGGCAGCAAGGACACCTGGGTGCTCAGCCCACCCGCGCACCGCTCATCCGGGCGGGCTCCGACCGAGCCACCCGATCAAGCAGTTGATCATGGCCGATCGCAACCGGAGGTGCCGCTAACGGTGGCAACGGTGCCGCTAGCTGTGATGCCGAAGCTGGCCGAGTCCCAGCGACAGCAGGAAGATCAGCAACAGCAGGGCAGTCAGCGGAGCTGGCTGTGCTGAGCCGGATCGCCGAGTCGCTGTTCTGGATCGGCCGCTATGTGGAACGGGCCGAGGACACGGCGCGACTGCTGCAGACCCACCTTCGGATGCTGATCGAAGACACCCAGGCCGCCGAGGTGGATGCTTGTCGCAACCTCTTGGCGCTGATGAGTGTTGATCATGTCGGAGAGCCGACGTTGAGCGACCTGCTGCGGGTGCTCGGCTATGACCCGTCCGAACCAACGTCGATCTACTTCTGCTGCGCCGCGGCGCGGGACAACGCGCGCCGGGCCCGGGAGGTGATCCCGCTCGACCTCTGGGAGTGTGTGAACACGACCTGGCATCAGCTTCCGACCACGCCGTTCGGGACCAGCGGCGCCCATGTTTTCCTGAACTGGGTGCGGGAGCGCAGCGCCATGTTCGCGGGCATCTCTCGCGGCATCATGGTCCGCGACGACGGCTGGGAGTTCATGTCGCTGGGCCGATCTTTGGAACAGGTTGACATGACCTCGCGGCTGGTGGCATCGGCGTCGCTGACTCACGGCAGCAGCCAGTGGCCTGCAGTGCTGCGCGGCTGCGGCGGCCACGACGCCTTCTTGAGGACCTACCGCGGTCTCTATACCGACCGCGAGGCGGCCAAGTTCTTGATCGTGGACGCCAGGTTCCCGCGTTCGATCATGCACGGGTTGATCGCTGCCACCGACAGCTTGCAGAAAGTGGCCCAGAACAACGTGGCGACCGCCCAGCACGCTCAGACTACGGTTCGCTCGCTCGGCCAGCTCCGGGCTCGCTTGGAGTACGCCGATCTTGATGATCTCCTGGCCAACCTCAACCGTGAGATGTCAGCCGTGCAAGACGTCACGGCTCAGGTGACGATCACGGTCTCTACCAGCTACTTCGCCGCGGCGGACCCCACCGCCTGGAAAACGGAAGCGACGCGCTGAGATGCGGCTAAGCATTGATCATCAGACCGGCTTCCGCTACGCGACCCGGGTCAAGTCCTCCTACAACGAAGCGCGGATGACGCCAGCGGAGACTGATCACCAGACGGTGTGGAGCAGCCGGGTCAACATCGAACCCGCTGCCTGGAGCTTCAACTACACCGACTATTGGGGCACCCTTGCAACGACCTTCGAGGTGCACGAGCGGCATGATCGGCTGACCGTGCACGCCCAAAGTGTTGTCGAGACCCATGGAGATGATCTTGCCTGGGACATCGACCGGCGAGTTGCACCCAATGATCTCGGCTGGCCGGCATTGCGGGACCGTGCGGTGGTTGACAAGATGGCTGAGTTTCTCACCGTCAACGAACGCACCCAGCCTCCCGAGGAACTGGCAGATCTGGCCGCGAGGACGACGACACAACCGCCGCGACTGGCGGCTCTGGAGGTGTGCGCCCTGATTCATGATCGTTTGAGTTACGAGCGCGGCTCAACGACGGTGACGAGCACGGCCGGCGAGGTCTGGGGGCTACGTCGCGGTGTCTGCCAGGACTACAGTCACCTGGCGCTAGGAGCCCTGCGCTCGATGGGTCTGCCGGCGCGGTACGTGTCGGGATATCTGCATCCGGGGAGCGGTGAACCGAACCAGATCGTGGAGGGTGAGAGCCACTCCTGGGTGGAGTGGTGGTGCGGCAGTTGGGTGTCGTACGACCCGACGTTGTGCCAGCGGCTGACCGACGGTTACGTCCGGGTTGGCCACGGTCGCGACTATGGCGACGTCGCACCGCTGCGCGGCACCTACTCCGGCGGTCGTTCGGAGATGTTTGTGACCGTCGAGATGACCGAGCTGGGCTAGTTTGGGGCTGGATCTGCCGTGACCGGCTTACTGACGTCGCACCGGGAAAGGAACGTGGCGGCGTACCTGATCGGGTTGCTGGTCTCTATCAGCCTCGCACTTGGTCGCTCTCGCCGTGTAGTCCGAACGGCTGCTGGACTGCGAAGGCCTCAGCTGGTCGCTCGCCGCGCTGTTCGGCCGAGCTTTGAACGATGCCATCGATGCGTAGATCAAGACGCGCTGCGGCCGGCCCAGCTCGCCGCCGAGCTGCCGGCTCGGTTACGTTCCGCTCGGTGAGTTGCGGCGCTACCACGGCGTCCGGTGAACGCCGCGGCCGTCTGGGCCCAGATGTCCTAGGCCGATATCTTGTCGGCATGACCAATTACGGGCAGCAGCCGCCTTACGGGCAGAATCCGCCGAATCCGTACGGGCAGCAGCAGCCCGGGCCGTACGGTCAGCCGCCGCAGCAGTACGGGCAACCGTCAGCTGGCCGGCAGCCTCAGCCGTATCCTCCTCAGCAGGGGCCGTACGGTCAGCAACCGGGTCAGTACCCGCCGCAACAGCCCTATGGTCAGCCCGGCCAGGGGCCGTACGGGCAGCAGCCGACACAGTGGACTGCGCAACCGCCTGCCATGAAGCAGCCTGCTGTGGTCCAGCGTCCGCTGCCAGTGGTGACGATGGAGGCCGTTCCGGGTCGGGAGATCTCTTCCGTGGTTGGTGACGTGGTCGGAGTTGTGGCGCGTACCCGCGAACTGCGGCCGGATTTGCGTGGCGGCAACCCGCTGGACGGCTATGTGGTGATGCTGACTGACTCCCGTCAAGAGGCGGTCGCGCGGATGGTCGAGATGGCGGTGGCCGCCGGCGCGGACGCGGTCGTCGGGCTGAAGTTCGACTGCAGCGAGATCACCCAGTCGCTGAGCGAGGTGGCGGCGTACGGCACAGCGGTGAAGCTGGTGCCGGGAGAGGACGAGGCAGCCGAAACAGAAGGGGGCGGGCAGGCCAGCACGGCTAGCGAGTCTGGTGATCAACTCGAGGGTGATGAGGACACCATTCGTAACTGGCCGCCGCCGAGCTCGTGGCCGGCAAACGAACCCGAGCAGCAATCCCCAACGCGCATGAAGTCGATGAGCAAGGGGGACGACCCCCTTGAACCCCCGCGGGCGCGCACAAGAACACCGGAGAGCGCGCCCATGAAATCCAATCAAGATCAGGCACCTGAGGAAGATCAGGCACCAGAGCAAGATCAGGCACCAGAGGACGAGACCAAGCGCAAATTCCGGGAGGCCCTGGCCGCCAAGCAGGGACGTCGTAAGGGCGAGGACCATCTCGACAACCCTCAACAGCACGTGCACAACCAAGGCCCGGTTGAGACCAAGCGGACCTTTCGCCGTAAGACCGGCTAGGTCCTCCAGCTGGCTCAGTGGCTCAGGCCGCGACCGCGCCTTTCCCGAGGCGGGTGAAGCCGGCGAAAGGCTCTTGGCTTGT
>JAJTCL010000252.1 GCA_021323255.1 Propionibacteriaceae bacterium
TCGCACCCAACTTCTCCATCGGAGCGGTATTGATGATGCGCTTCGCCGAGCAGGCAGCACCGTTCTATGAGAGCGCGGAGATCATTGAGCTGCATCATCCCGGCAAGGCGGACGCACCATCCGGAACCGCAGCACTTACAGCACGCCGGATTGCCGCCGCTCGCACCGCGGCCAGCCTCGGGGGGCCGCCTGACGCAACCGTTCAGGAGCTGCCCGGGGCCCGTGGAGCACAGGTCGACGGCATCCGAGTACATGGTGTCCGGCTCCGCGGACTGGTTGCGCACCAGGAGGTGCTGTTCGGCGCCGAGGGCGAAACATTGATCATCCGGCATGATTCGCTCGACAGGGTGTCATTCATGCCAGGTGTGCTCGCCGCCGTTCGGGCCATTAGTACCAGGCCGGGCCTGACCGTCGGGATCGAACCCATTCTTGGGATCCAATGACATGAATCGAACCCGGACCAGTCGCCTACGAGGCTCGCCGCTGGTCGGCGTGCTGATCATCATCCTGGTGGTCGGGTTGCTCGTCGCGGGCCTCTATGTCGGCGATCGGTTCGCACATCGTCGGGCGGAGCAGCAGGTTGCAGCGCTACTGCAGTCCCAACTCGGCACCCCTCAGCCGCCCATGGTCGACATCGAGGGCTTTCCGTTCCTGACCCAGGTCGCGGCCGACTCCATCGGCAGGGCGCACATCCTGGCAGATCAGCTCGGCGAAACAACCAAAGCGCCGCTGATCTTGGCTCATGCCGACCTCATCATGACCGACCTCGACACCAATGACTGGTTTCAGTCGATGACGGTCGCTCACACTGAGGGCACCGGTCGGCTGGACTACGCCAGACTCTCATCGCTCGCTGGCGCGCCGCTGGCGTACGGCGGTGACGGGCGGGTGGAGATCGCGGTCAACACCACTGTCGTCGGCCGAGAGGTCGAGGCCGTGATCAGCGGCCTGCCGCGGCTCAACGCGAAGGATCAGACCATGACGTTGAGCGATGCCAAGATTGCCGTCGCCGGAGTGAACCTGCCTGATTTCGCTGCCCAGGCATTGCTGGCTGCTGCGCTGAGACCGATCCCACTCAAGGGGATGCCACTCGGTCTCACCGTCACCAAGATCATGGCGGCCGAAGACGGCCTGCAGCTCGGCCTGGTGGGCGAGGAGAAGACGATCCCGTCCTAATGGCTGAGCGGCAGTGTCAGCTGTCAGCCGCAAGGTCGGTATGGAGCCGTACCTGCTTGAGGCGTACGGACTCATCCTCTGGGCCGATTTCCCTCGTCGCACCGTCGGCAGCCCAACCAGCAGCAGTGAGGAACTGGCGCAGCGCGTCGTCATTAGTGTTTACCCACCAGCGGGCACGGACGAAGCCATCGGCTCGCAGGGTGTCCGCGCAGGCGTTCAGGAGCCGCGAGCCGTGGCCTCGATGCTGCGCCGCCGGATCTACAACGAATACCTCGATCGCGCCGTCGACAGCCGGATCGGCATCGCCATCCTGGCTGGGCATGGTGGTGGCAAAACCCACGACTCGCTGACCGTCAGTCGCAACAAGGACGCGGAACGCTGCCTGCGGTGGCCGCTCGATGGCTGCGCGCCACGAGTCGGTCATCTCCGCCAGTGAGACAGAGGAAAGCATCAACTCGGCGAGATCGGCCGGCCATTGGATGGCCCAGGACCGTCGCTGGAGCTCGGCAATGCTCGACGCCTCGGCTGGCCAGGCAAGGCGCACAGAGTCCGCGATCGGTCCACCGGAGGCTGAAGTCACGGGCGCGATGTTATCCGGCCTGTACCCTTCCTCCCGTGGCCGCCGGTAGTTTGCAGATCCCGCCGTTGCTGTCGCCGAACGCGATGCGCATCGTCTCACTCGGTGGTCTGGGCGATGTCGGTCGCAACATGGCCGTTGTGGAGTTCGACGGCCAGCTGCTGCTGATCGACTGCGGTGTGCTGTTTCCAGAAGATGATCATCCTGGCGTCGATCTGATCTTGCCTGGCTTCGACGCCATCAGCGAGCGGCTGGACGATGTGATCGGCCTGGTCCTCACTCATGGGCACGAGGACCACATCGGCGCTGTGCCGTATCTACTGCGCCAGCGACCGGATATTCCACTGATCGGGTCGAGACTGACGCTGGCGTTACTGGCGGAGAAGCTGCGGGAGCACCGTCTGCGGAACGTTCCGCAACGCGTCGTCACCGACGGCGACCGGATCGTCGTCGGCAAGTTCGAGTGCGAGTTCATCGCTGTTAACCACTCGATCCCCGATTCCTTGGCTGTCGCCGTACGCACCGCAGCCGGACTCATCGTGCACACGGGCGACTTCAAGCTGGATCAGTTGCCGCTGGACGGCCGGATCACGGACCTGCGCGCTTTCGCCCGGCTCGGTGAAGAGGGTGTCGACCTGTTCATGGTCGACTCCACCAACGCCGAAGTGCCCGGCTTCACCACACCGGAGCGAGACATCAGCCCCGCTCTGGAACGGGTGTTGGCGGCCAGCCGGCAGCGGGTGATCGTGGCCTGCTTCGCCTCCCACGTCCACCGGGTGCAGCAGGTCCTCGACGCGGCTGTCGCCCACCAGCGCAAGGTGGTTTTCGTCGGGCGCTCCATGGTGCGCAATATGAGTGTCGCCCGGGATCTGGGCTACCTGAGAATTCCTGCCAACACCTTGATCGAGCAGCGCGACATCGACAATTACCCGCCCGAGGACGTCGTGATCGTCTCGACCGGATCTCAAGGCGAGCCGCTGTCGGCGTTGTCACGGATTGCCCACCGGGAGCATCCAGTTATCGAGCTGAAGAGCGGTGACACCGTGGTGCTTGCCAGTTCACTCATCCCGGGCAACGAAAGCGCGGTCTATCGGGTGATCAACGGCTTGACCCGGCTCGGTGCCCATGTGGTGCATCGAGGAAATGCGCTCGTGCACGTATCCGGGCATGCCAGCGCGGGGGAGCTGCTCTACTGCTACAACATTGTCCGGCCACGCAATGTGATGCCGGTGCACGGCGAGGTGCGGCATCTGAACGCCAACGGCGACCTGGCGATCGCAACGGGTGTTCCGCCCGACCGGACCATCATCGCCGAGGACGGCATGGTCGTCGATCTGGAAGGCGGGAAGGCCACCATCGTCGGCAAGGTAGATGCCGGCTACATCTTCGTCGACGGCACCACGATCGGCGACATATCGGAGCTGTCCCTGACGGATCGGCGCATCCTCGGCGAGGAAGGTTTCATCTCCGTGGTTGCGGTGGTCAATACCCACGCCTCGAAGATCGTCAGCGGTCCGGACATCCATGCGCGCGGCTTCGTGGAAGACGATGGGGTCTTCGACGATGTGCGCCCGCTGATCGTTTCCGCCCTGGAGGCTGCGCTGCAGGACGGTGTGGACGACTCCTACCGGCTCCAGCAGGTGATCAGACGACAGCTCGGCAGGTGGGTGAGTGACACGCATCGCCGCCGACCGATGATCATCCCGGTGGTCATCCAAGCCTGAGCGCAGCATCAGGCTCTGCGCCTGAAACGGCGTGCTGATGTCAGATCAGCGAGTGACCTTGCCAGCCTTGATGCACGAGGTGCATACGTTGAGTCGCTTCGGGCTGCCGGACACGATTGCGCGTACCCGTTGAATGTTCGGGTCCCAGCGCCGGTTGGTCTTCTTCTTGGACCAGGGGACGTTATGGCCGAATCCGGGCCTCTTGCCGCATACGTCACATACCGCAGCCACTGGAGTTCGCTCCCAAATTACGTCGATCGTGTGGAGATGCCCGGCGTGGGCAACCGGAAAAGAGTACCTGACAAGGCCCAGCGCAGGCCAATTGCTGCTTTGATCTGCGAGCGCTTGCGCGCCGTGGGGGTTCAAGGGGTTCGTCCCCCTTGCTAATAGGGTGGGGGCGTGTCAGCCAGGCTCGGCGAGCAGGCGCCCACGCTCTGGGAGACCTTCGCTGCGTGGTTGCGGAGGGCGACCAGCATCATCAATGATTCAGCCGACGCCTTGAATGCGATCAACGTCTTTCCCGTGCCTGACGGCGACACCGGGTCAAACCTCAAGCTGACCATGGCCGGGATCTCTGAAGCGGTCCCCAACCTGGAGCCGGCCAGCCTGGACTCAGCCGTACAGGCGGCGATCTTGTGTGCCCACGGCAATTCGGGGGCCATCGTCGCGGAGATGTTCGTCAGCGCGTGCCGAACGCTGGAGTACGACTGGCCGGCATTGCAGGCAATGCCGCCGGGCACCCTCACTGCCACCTTGCTGCGGTCGGCGGCCGTCGCCGCGAGGCGCGCTGTTGCCCGACCAGTTGCCGGCACCATCTTGACGGTTGCGGACGAGGCCGCAAACGCCGCCGAGGAGGCGGCGGCCAGCCATCCCGATGATGCTCTGGCGGTGGTACGGGCGGTACAGCGCAGCGCCCAGGCATCCTTGGCTCGTACGCCACAGCAACTTGACGTCCTGGCCTCGGCTGGAGTCGTGGATGCCGGGGCGCAGGCGTACGTCCTGTTGATCGACGCGCTCACCGAGGTGCTCGGCGGCACGCCCGCTCGCCCGCTGACAGTCGTCGGCCCACGCCCGGCGGCAAGGCAGCAGGAGGGGCCGAGGACGTCGGGCGAATACGAGGTGATGTATACGCTCCGTGGCGCTCAGCCGTCGGACCTGGATGGGCTGCGAGACCAGCTGTCAGAACTCGGCCATAGCGTGGT
>JAJTCL010000253.1 GCA_021323255.1 Propionibacteriaceae bacterium
ACCCGTACTGCGCTCGCAGCAGGCTGGTGATCTGTGTCACGGCCGCGCATGTCTTGGGGTCCGGCCTCAGAAACACCCCAAAGCGAAACTGGTTTTCCACCAGTGTTCGTCCTTCCGTAATTTTGCAAGACGCGTTCGGCCCAACAGCTTCCGCATCTTGGCTCACCGTAACCAAGCCAGGACACCGCAGCAACGAAACTCGCCGGTACGCAAGGGTGGCTGATATCCCAGCTGCTGCACGTGATAGTGAGGAAGCAGTGAGCATCGAGGTCAGGCCCGCCACGACGGCACGGTTCGATGATGTTGCAACCATGCTCGGGCCCAAGAATCCTGACTCCTCGGTGTGCTGGTGCTTGAGCCACCGGCTCGACTCAAAGACCAACCGAGCACTCGTCGGCCGAGCTCGGGGCGAGTACGTGAAGAAGCTCTGCCGTCGTGCGGTCGCCCCCGGCGTCCTCGCGTATCAAGATCTCCAGGTCGTCGGCTGGGCGGCCGTCGCGCCCCGGTCCGAACTGCCTTTTGCTCGGTCTACCAAGATTCCCCATGTTGATCAGCTACCGGTGTGGTCCGTGTGGTGTATCCGGGTCCGCCCGGGCCATCGCGGCAAGGGCATTGCGCATGCACTGCTCGACGGTGCTGTGGCGTACGCGCGATCGCATGGTGCGCCGGCGGTGGAGGGTTATCCGGTGGACAACAGTGGCAAAAAGGTCGACCTCACCATGGCCTACGTTGGTACCCGCAAACTCTTCGAGGACTCCGGTTTCACCAAAGCTGCGGACACCGACTCCGTCTCGGGCGGGTTCCCACGGGTCCTGATGCGGTTGGAGCTCGGCTGACCAATTTCGTCGCCTCTGCGCCGGTCAGAGGTACTACGGCGGTGCAACCACCACTCCACGATCAGCAGGTTGACCACCCAGCTCAGCCAACTGGTCACCCCGATTGCCTGGCTCACATCAGCCGGATCGACCTCAGCGCCTGTAAAGATCTCCGGCACAAAGACCGCGAAGGCGATGAACATTCACACTCTGAAGGCCACAATCGAAAAGCACAGCGCAAAACTGCGCAGCATCCATTGCCGGTGGTCGGCAATGCGGCGCTGCCGGATCGCTCGAAAGCCTGCCAGCGTGGTCGCGAACCACAGCGACGCCAGCATCGTGTTCGCCACCCGCTGATTCGCGCCGTATAGGCCCATCGGAGAGATGATCATGACGCAGACCGATGCACTCAGGGCAACGGTGACATAGACACGACCGCTCCAGCGATGAACGGCCGGGTGCGATCGGCGCAACCACGGCCAGACCTGAAGGCAGGCGGCGAGCAGCGCTATCGAACTGAGGAAGATGTGGGTTACCAGCAGTGGATAGTAACTGGCATGGGGCGGCATCGGCTGGGTTCGAGCACGCGCCGGATCGAGTGTGAGGTAAGGCGGCACCGCGTACGCGACGAAGATCACCGTCAGCAGTGCCAGCGGCACCACCCAGGGTCGGCGGAGCAGCGGCCTCCGCGGCGCTATACGATGATCATCTTCCACGGAGGTGCTGCGGCTCAGCTCTTCGGTCCACATAGCACCCAGCATGGTGATCAACGTCGCCCTGCGCACTGATGCCTGCCGTAGATCTGCGGTTCGGGTTAACCCCAGCCCGCCTCGCTTTGCCAGCGGTGCTGCTAGCGCAAGCGCTCCACCCGCGCCTCGTCCCACACCGCTGCCACCGACTCATAGACGCTGCCATCGGCAGCGAAGATCAAGAACCTGTCGAAGCTGCGCGCGAACCAGCGGTCGTGGGTGGCCGCGATCACGGTGCCTTCGAAGAAATCGAGGCCATGCTCCAGCGCCTCGGCGGACTCGATGTCGAGATTGTCGGTCGGCTCGTCGAGCAGCAACAGCGTCGCGCCGCTCAGTTCCAGCAGCAGAATCTGGAGACGTGCCTGCTGACCCCCCGACAACGACTCGAATCTCTGCTCGGCGGACTTGGCAAGTTCGTAGCGATCCAGCTTGCGGGATGCCTCCTCGCGTCCCATACCAGGCCGGTGATCATCACCGCGATGCAGGATCTCCAATAGCGTCCGACCCAACAGCTCAGGATGATGGTGGGTCTGCGCAAACCAGCCGGGGCGTACCCGGGCGCCGAGCCTCGCCTTGCCGGTATGAGGAACAGCGGCAATGTCAAGATCACTCACAGGCTGGTGTTCTCGATCAGGATCGGAGCCGCCGCGCGCCAGCAGGCGGAGGAAATGCGACTTTCCTGATCCGTTCGACCCGAGCACCGCAACCCGGTCGCCGAACCAGATCTCGGCCTCGAACGGCCTCATCAGACCTGTCAGCTCAAGATTGTCGATCATGACTGCCCGCTTGCCGGTACGCCCTCCGCCGAGCCGCATTGACACTCGCTGGTCGAGCGGCACCGCCTGAGGCGGCCCGGCTTCGGAGAACTTGGCCAGCCGGGTCTGAGCCGCCTGGTAGCGCGAGGCCATGCCGGAGTTGTATGCGGCCTTGGCCTTGTACATCAACATCAGCTCGCGAAGCTTCTTGTGCTGCTCATCCCAACGCCGTCGCAGCTCCTCCAAGCGGGCGAACCGCTCTTGCCGCGCGGCCGCCAGCGTCGCAAAACCGGACCCGTGGATCCATACCGAATTGCCGGCAGCACCCAGCTCGAGTACTGCGATCGTCTTGGCAGTCTGAGCCAACAACTCGCGATCATGGCTCACCAGCAGCACCGATTTCTGGGTGCTGCTGAGCTGACCCTCCAGCCAGCGCTTGGCTGGCACATCCAAGAAGTTGTCTGGTTCGTCAAGCAGCAAGACCTCGTCCGGTCCACGCAGCAACGCCTCGAGCGCTAGCCGCTTTTGTTCCCCGCCGGAGAGCGTGCTGATCTCGCGCCACTTCACCCGGTCGTAACTCATGCCGATGGCCTCGGTGCAGCAAGCATCGAAGATCACCTCGGCGTCGTACCCACCTGCATCGGCGTAGTCGGCCAGCGCCTGTGCGTAACGCAGCTGAATCCGTTCGCGGTCGTCCTCCATCAACTGCAGCTCGAGCCGGTCCAACGTGGCCACCGCGTGGCGCAGCGGAGGCGGCGCTAACGAGAAAAGCAGATCACGTACGGTCGTCGACCCAGAAAATAGCTCGGGATGAGAGGAGTCGCCGACACTGCCGATGAACTGCCGCATGACGCCCAGACCGCCGCTCCGCGAGACCGAGCCGCTGGTCGGCGTCAGATCACCAGCAATGATCTTGAGCAGCGTGGTTTTGCCCGCGCCATTGGGTCCCACTAGGGCGACTATCGAACCCTCAGCAACGCGAAAGGAGACGTCGTCAAGCAGCACCCGCCCGTCGGGCAGGTGATACCCGACCCCGGAGAGATCGACATGTCCCATGGTGGGCCATGCTAGGCGCGACCCTGAGTACGACGCGATCGCATATTTCGCCGACACACTCGCCGCGCACTCCAATGCCCAACCGCCAGCTCCCCGGACCCGCTCCTCCGTAAGGAACGCACGTGCACGTGCGTTGCAAGCGCGATGCATAAGTTGCAACATGTGCATCGCGACAGGAACGAACGTGCACGTGCGTTTCCAACACGAGCAGCTGCGATCCGGAGCGGCCAGAGTGAAGAGTCAGGCGGCCAGCAGCATGGCCAGGGCGGCGGTGTCAGCATTGACCTGAGGATCAATGCCGACCTTGCTGATCAGCTGCGTCACCGTGCCCTCGACATCGGCCTCCACCCAGGCCGCGCGATGGTCGAGGCCGAGGTACGGCAGGCCTGGCAGGAAGACGCACCCCGATGCCACGTGGTACTCCGGGACGCTGGACAGTGTGCTCGAGGGCGGGTGCAGCACGATCAGGCCCGGTGGCTGATACTCCGCAAAATGGCCCGGCCGAAGGGGATGGTCCCCCAACAGTTGCCCCTCGGCCACCACCAGGCCGATCGCCCCAGGATGCGGCTCCTCGGGCAACTCCTCACGGACCCGGAACACAGTGCTGGTCGGTAACAAACCCGGAACAGCAGCCATCTGGACGGCGAGCACCAAGAATCTGGCCCATTCGACGGTGTCGTTGGGCCAACGCCCCATCAGCATGAAGCCGTACAGCGATCCATCGGCTTGCAGCGGTGCAACCTCGATCGACGATGGCCGATTGCCATCCATGATGACCTCCCAACTCGCTGCTCGCGGGCAGCACCGTGGTGGTACTTCGTTGATCACCAGCCGAACTTGGCTCAATAGTCCCTATGCAGCAGTTAGCAGACAAGGGGGTGGGAGTGCTAACGAAGCTGCGAGCGTCGGAAATCGCGCGCCGCCGCACGGAGCAAGGCTGGCGCGCCGCTGTCCTGGACGAGCGAGCGAGCCTGTGAGCGAGTGAGGAAGGCAGCGGCTAACGAGCGCCAGCCTCAGCGAGCAAAGCGAGCAATGTGAAATGGCGCGAGCGGAGGCGTTCTTTCCTCTGCGAGCGACGACGACGGCGGCGGGTTCAGAGCGCGATGCGCGAGCAGCCCGGAAACCAGCCACCATCTGGGTCCCGATCGGTATCACTTCGTGACCGTCGGGACCGCAGCCAGCGGGAGTCGTAACTCCGCACGCGTCCGCCACGGAGGCTCTCCAGCGGTGATCGAGACGGTGCCGCCCACTCTGGTGAGGAGGTCACGGACAATCGCCAGCCCAAGTCCTGCTCC
>JAJTCL010000254.1 GCA_021323255.1 Propionibacteriaceae bacterium
TCGGAGCTGTGGAGGTATGCGGAGCATCGGCGTACATGGTGGACGAGCGTAGTGTTCCCGCAACGACGACGATGCGTGAGGATAGCCCCATGGGAACAGAAGTCGACGCGACAGAGTTCACTCGGGAGGACCGCAAGCATCACCGAGAGAAGATTCGCAAGGGCCTGGACGTGCTGGCCCGGATGCTCACCGAATCCCGTTTCGACTTCGAGCGGCCGATGGCAGGCCTGGAGATCGAGCTCAATCTGGTGGACATGGACTGCCAGCCGGCGATGCGCAACGCTGAGGTACTGGCAGCCATCGCTGATCCCTCGTTCCAGACCGAACTCGGACGCTTCAACATCGAGATCAATGTGGCGCCGCGCCGGTTGGCCGATTTCGGCTTCGCTGACTTCGAGCAGTCGGTGCGCAAGTCGCTGAACGACGCAGACCCCCGGGCAAAAGCGATCGGTGCCCAGCTGGTGATCATCGGCATCCTGCCTACCTTGATGCCACACCACGTCACCCTGGATAGCGTCAGCGAGAATCCGCGTTACTCAATGCTGGATCAACAGATCTTTGCCGCCCGTGGCGAAGATCTGGAGATCATCATCGACGGCGTAGAGCGACTGGCGATGGTTTCGAACACGATCATGCCGGAGGCGGCATGCACCTCGACCCAAGTGCATCTCCAGGTCAGCCCGGATGACTTCGCCGGCTACTGGAATGGTGCCCAGGCGATCGCCGGTATCCAGGTCGCGCTCGGTGCGAACTCACCTTTCCTCTTCGGGAAGCAGCTGGTCGCAGAGTCCCGCATCCCGCTGTTCGAGCAAAGCACCGACACACGCAGTGACGAATTGAAAGCCCAGGGCGTACGCCCGCGAGTGTGGTTCGGCGAGCGCTGGATCACCTCGATCTTCGACCTGTTCGAGGAAAACTCCAGGTACTTTCCCGCCTTGCTACCGATCAGCTCCGATGAGGATCCAGTTGCGGTGCTGGACAGCGGGGGAGTGCCACACCTCGACGAGCTCCGGCTCCACAACGGCACCGTTTACCGCTGGAACCGGCCTGTCTACGACATCAGTGGCGACAGCCCGCACTTGCGGGTTGAGAACCGCGTACTGCCAGCAGGCCCGACCGTCGTGGACACCATGGCCAACGCAGCCTTCTTCGCCGGACTGGTACGTGCCTTGGCCGACGATGACCGGCCGATCTGGACACAGATGTCCTTCCAAGCGGCCGAAGAGAACTTCGTGTCCGGAATACGTCACGGTATCAACGCCGAGGTCTATTGGCCCCAGGTAGGTCAGGTGCGGGTGACCGAACTCGTGGTGCGCAAGCTGTTGCCACTGGCGGCTGGCGGCCTGCGAATGTGGGAGGTCGATGAGAGTGAAATCGGACGGCTGCTCGACATCATCGAGCACCGCTGCCTGCGTGCGGCCAATGGAGCAACGTGGCAGGTCGCCGAGGTGGCGCGGCGGGAGCGGGCCGGCGAGACCCGGCAGGATGCACTGCGAGGCATGCTCGCCGGCTACATGACGCTGATGCACAGCAACCAGCCCGTCCACACCTGGGAGGTGCCCTGATGTCTGGGACCATCCAGTACCCATCCGATCGGGCTCGCCCGGGACAAGACGAGCTGCCTACCCAGTCGTTGCCTCCAAAGGCCCAGCCGCTCATCGTCGTTGGCTATTCGTCGAAGCCTGAGGGAAGAGCGGCCCTGAGACGGGCAGTGAGCGAGGCACGACTACGCGGCGCAGCGCTGGTCGTGGTGAATACCTCATCCGAGGCGGATACCGATGGTGGCCTGGCCTCAGAGCTTGCGGCGTCAGGCGTCAGCTATGACATCAAGACCCCAAACGAGATGCACGATTCGGCGGAGGAACTGATCCGAACTGCCGAAGCGACCGATGCCGATTTCATTGTCATCGGGCTCCGTCGCCGATCCCCGGTCGGAAAACTGCTCTTAGGCAGCAATGCCCAACGGGTGTTACTGGATGCCGCCTGCCCAGTCCTCGCAGTGAAGGCCGACCTGGGCGCTGAGTAGCCCGATTTCCGACACCATTCCGCCAATGAACTGGGCGTTTGGAGATTCGTGCCAGAATACGCGTGGAGCACCTATTGACATCCGATGGGCGCTGCCTGCCCTAGATCCGCCTGGTCAGTCCGAGAGGCACTTTGTGACACCCCCCTCCAAACTCCCCTCCAAACTGCACACAACGGCTCGCGCGGTGGCTGCGTCCACAAGCCGGGCCCGACAAGAAAGCGTTCCGATCAAGAAGGCCACGTCGGCCAAGAAGCCTCCCGCCAAGAAGGCGTCGTTGAAGTCGGTCGACAATGCAGCTGCCAAGCAGGTCCCTGCCGCACAGCCAGTTGCCGACGACGAGGTGGCGCTGCCAGCAGGCCCAGAAGTCGTTGACGAGGCAGTAGAGGAGGCTCTCGAGGAGCTCGCCCTTGAGCCGCTCGAGGTCGAGCTAGACGCTGAAGCGCTGACCGCTGATGTCGTTGTCGACCTGGAGAGTGAAGAGGTCGTACTCACGGTCGGCAAAAAGCGGACCCTGGACGACATCGATGAGTCAGCATTCGAGCCTGCTGAGGAAGCCAAGCTCGAAGAAGAGCTGGCCGAGGACGAGGGTTTCACCCTGTCGGAGGCCGATGACGCCGACGAGCCCGAACAGCAGGTGATGGCAGCGGGGGCCACGGCCGACCCCGTCAAGGATTACCTGAAGCAGATCGGCAAGGTCGCGCTGCTGAACGCCGAGCAGGAGGTCGAGCTTGCCAAGCGGATCGAAGCCGGACTTTTTGCCGACGAGAAGCTCAACGACGATCACTCCAAGATCAAGGCAGCACAGCAGGACGACTTCGAATGGATCGCCGAGGACGGTCGCCGCGCCAAGAACCACCTTTTGGAAGCCAATCTGCGCCTGGTCGTATCACTGGCCAAGCGCTACACGGGCCGGGGAATGCTCTTCCTCGATCTCATCCAAGAGGGCAACCTCGGCCTGATCCGGGCCGTTGAGAAGTTCGACTACACCAAGGGCTACAAGTTCTCTACCTACGCGACCTGGTGGATCAGGCAGGCGATCACCCGAGCAATGGCCGATCAGGCTCGCACGATCCGCATTCCTGTGCATATGGTCGAGGTGATCAACAAGCTGGCTCGGGTGCAACGGCAGATGCTGCAGGATCTGGGACGGGAACCAACGCCGGAAGAGTTGGCGCGCGAGCTCGACATGACTCCAGAGAAGGTTGTCGAGGTTCAAAAGTACGGGCGAGAGCCGATCTCGCTGCACACTCCGCTCGGCGAAGACGGGGACTCTGAGTTCGGTGATTTGATCGAGGATTCGGAGGCCGTAGTTCCGGCAGATGCGGTGAGCTTCACCCTTCTGCAGGAGCAGTTGCACGACGTATTGGACACCCTCAGTGAGCGCGAAGCCGGAGTGGTGTCTATGCGCTTCGGATTGACCGACGGCCAGCCCAAGACCCTGGATGAGATCGGCAAAGTGTATGGGGTCACTCGGGAGCGGATCCGCCAGATTGAGTCCAAGACCATGAGCAAGCTGCGGCACCCGTCCCGGTCCCAGGTGCTGCGCGACTATCTGGACTGAGCACGGCCGCTGCCCACGTTCTGGATGTCGATCATCACGTCGTCGAGCGCGTGCGGGTCGAGCGAGACGACCTCGGGGTTGGATCAGCTGTTGCCCGAAGAGGGCCGCAGAGGGCCATCGGCCTAGATGTCGACATCAGAGGGCTTCCGACCGCCCGGAGCGAGAGGAATGACGCCAACATGCGGACCGGTTTCGGGTTGGCTCGCCTCACTCAGAACGAGAGCAGGCGATCGAAGAAAAAGCGATAGCGTATCAGTGCCTGCCGCAGATCCTCAGTGGTGGTCTGCTCATTGTCTAGGCCCTGTTCGAAGTCGCTGCGCTGGCGGCGGAACAGCTCTTCCAGCTCATCAAGCACCTCTCCGACCAGCTCGTTCGCGCCTCGCACAGCACCGCGCGGATCGTCGACGAATTCGCCCTTGAGCTCTTTCCAGCGAGTGTCGTAGCCCTCTGCCCGCTCAGACTCGATTAGGGACGTGCGCTGCCTTACGCCGGAATCGGCTTGACGATCAGCGTCGGTCTGGGCCTTGGTCGCCGTGTCGGGGCTCCGCTCTCCCTCGCCGGCGGTCGAGTCGGCTCGACGACTAACCTCGGTCGCTGCTTCGCTCGCCGTGTCGCGGCTCTGCTCGTCGACGAGTGGCCAGCCCAACCGTTCGGCCGCGGTACTAATGTCGTGTTCGGCCTCGATAGTGCCAATCGTTCCGCCGTCCATGGTTCTCACCTCAGTGCCACTCATGCTTGGGTCTCCCATTCTGTGATCTGGTTGTTGTCATGCTCCGTCCGGTTATGCCGAGTGCGATCCTCGTCATCCGCCAGCAAGGCCAACACCAACGACCGGTAGGACGTCACGGCTTGGCGAAGATCCTCGGTGTCGACGGTTCCGTACTCGTTTGCCTGGGCGATACGGCGCGCCTCCCGATAGCGCTGGGTACCTTCCGGGTAGCGCACCGACAGATCGTTGGCCCGCTGGTCGAAATCCTCGACCGGGTAGCCACGGGCGGACATCACCTCCACCACGAGCAGGTCGGCGTTGCGCACCGCGGTGCTTGGGTCGTCCACGAATTGGCCCTGTATGTCTGACCAA
>JAJTCL010000255.1 GCA_021323255.1 Propionibacteriaceae bacterium
AGCCCGGTCCGAGCCGTTCACCCCGGTGGGGTGATGTTCCGCCAGCGCGGCATGTGGCAGTGTTCGATCACCGGGGGCCCCGTGGGCATGATGCTCGCAAATCAGGAAAGGGAGTCGGTCGTGGCAGCCGTGACAACCTGATGAGCGAACCCCCTGCAGCCGCAGATTTCCCTGGTCCTAAGGGCTTGCCCTTCCTCGGCAACATTCGGGCTGTCGATCTGTCTGCCGGTTTGCGAGCCGGCGGCAAGTTCCTCTAGGACATCTGGGAGGCTGATCATGACCGAACCGCCGATCACTCAACCGCAGGCGCCACCACCCGTCCGCACCAGGCGACGGCGCGCCGCGCCATCCTCCACCGTGAAACTCGCCCGACTGTCGAGCCTGACAGGCATCCTCTTCGCTGCGCTGTTTGTACTCGCATTGGTCTTCGTCTACACGACACCCCACTTATCAGCATCAGATGCCGACATCACCGCCTTCTACGGCGGCAGTAGCACCGTGCTCGTCACCGTTGGCCAGGTTCTGGTCCCGCTCGCGGGGATTGCCTTTCTCTGGCACGCGCATACCACCCGATTGCTGATCGAGTCCCGCACGGCCTCGCCGTCGGCCATTCCCTATGGTTTACAGCTGGTGTCTGGCGTCCTCTTCGTGGTCTTGCTCTTTGCCGGGACGGCATCGGCCGGCTCGGTGGCGCTGCTGAAGGACCTGACCAATGCGCCGTTGCCGTCAGCCGACGTCGTCCGGGGCCTTCTTGCGCTCGGCTATGGGCTGGTCTTCATCTATTCCATCCGAGGTGCCGGCATGTATGCGCTGACCACCACGACCTTGCTGCGCCAAGCCGGGATCATGCCGACCTGGCTGGCCATTGTGAGTTACCTGCTGGCGCTCTTCCTGCTCGTGAGCACGACGCTGCATCCGGTCGTCGTGCTCATCTTCCCCACCTGGGTCGTTGTCGCCGGTCTGGTGGTCTTCATCCGTGCCGGTCGCGTCGCCGAACCGGCAGCATCCGAAAGGCAATCCGCATGACCACACCCCAGAGCGTTGAAGACTCGACTGCTACACCGCTCACTGTTGATGACATTCCTGGCCCGGATGGCCTACCGCTCGTGGGCAACATGTTCACCGTCCCGGCCAAGCGTACGGTTCAGACGCTGATGGAGATCGTCCGCGAATACGGGCCGATGGTTCGACTGCAAACTCCGGTGGGCGATCGGTTTGTGGCCTCCGGGCTGGCCATGATCGATGACCTGTGCGACGACGAACGGTTCGACAAGCTGGTCGGCGACGGTCAGAAGGCCGTTCGGAAATTCGGGCGCAGCAGCGGGCTGTTCACCTCCGACACCGACGACCCCAACTGGGGTAAGGCGCATAACATCTTGCTGCCCAACTTCAGCACTCAGGCGATGCGCGATTACGTGCCGATGATGAACGACATCTCCTCCCAGCTGATGCAGAAGTGGGAACGCTTGAATCCCGGCGAACTGGTGAACGTAACGGCCGACATGACACGGCTGACCCTGGACACGATTGCCTTGTGCGGCTTCGGCTACCGCTTCAACTCCTTCTATCGTGACACCCAGCACCCGTTCGTCGACGCCATGATGGTCGTGCTGCAGGAGAGCCAGATTCGGGCCCGTGAACTGCCCATGCAGACTCGGGTGCGGCGCCGGGCTACGCGCCGGCTCCAAGAGAGCTACCAGTACATGGCGAGCGAGGTACAAAAGATCATCGATGAGCGCCGCCGCAGCGGAAACGTCGAAGCTCACAAAGATTTGCTCAGCGCCATGCTGACTGGTGTGGACAAACGCACCGGAGAAAAGTTGAGCGACGACAACATCGTGGCGCAGTGCGAGACCTTCCTGATTGCCGGACACGAAACCACAAGCGGCCTGTTGTCTTTCGCCATCAACTATCTGATCAAGAATCCCGACGTCGTCGCCCGAGCTCAGGAGGAAGTCGATCGGGTGCTCGGGACGGATACCTCCGTGCTGCCGACCTACCAGCAGATTCAAGGGCTCACCTACGTCACCCAGATCCTCAACGAGGCCCTGCGGCTCTGGCCTACGGCGGCTGCGTTCACCCGGTATCCGTATGAGGATGCGATGGTCGGTGGATACCTGATTCCCAAAGGTTCCTCGATCACGGCGCTGACGATCATGCTTCACCGTGACAAGTCAATCTGGGGCGAGGATGCTGATGAGTTCAATCCCGATCACTTCCAGCCGGAGACCCGGGCCAGCTTGCCGGCCAATGCGTACAAACCCTTTGGATCGGGTCAGCGGGCCTGCATCGGGCGGCAGTTCGCAATGCAGGAAGCGGTGCTGGTGCTCGGCATGCTTTTGCAGCGCTTCGAGTTCATTGATCAACTGAACTATCAGCTCAAGATCAAAGAGAGTCTCACCATCAAGCCGGACGGCTTGCTGATCGGTGTTCGACTCCGTCCCGGCCGTACGACTGGGGCCACGCCCGTGGTAGTGGCCGCCGCTCCTTCTGTCGAGTCAGTGCCAGAATCAGCGCCGCGCCCATCGGTCAACGTGGATGGGCACAACACACCGCTGATGGTGCTGTTCGGTTCCAATTTGGGAACCGCTGAGGGGATCGCCAGTCGAATCGCCCAGGACGGATCCGACCGTGGTTTTGCCGTCACGCTTGGCGCCCTGGATGATCACACTGGCGAGCTGCCGCACGAGGGTGCACTGGTCGTTGTCTGCGCGTCCTACAACGGCAAGCCGCCCGACAATGCCGAGCGATTCTGCCGCTGGATCACCGATTCTGCAACGCCATCCGACGCGGGATCTGAACTGGTCTTCTCAGTCTTCGGCTGCGGCAACATGGACTGGGCCTCCACCTACCAGGCCGTACCAACACTGATCGATGCGCAGCTAGAAGCTCACGGCGCTCGTCGGGTGCATACGCGCGGCGAGGGCGATGCTCGCTCGGACTTCGACGGTCAGTTCTCGGAGTGGTACTCAGAGTTGTGGTCTTCACTGGGCGACAGCCTGGCGCTCTCCACCGAGTCGACCACGGTGACCGTCACCGAACCACGGCTGCGTCTCACCATGGAGAACAAGCAGACGACGAACCCGGTGGTGATGTCCTACCGGGCTCATCCGTCCACGCTGGTGGCCAACCGGGAGTTGCTCCGGAACGGTCAGTCGGCCTCCGACTCGCGGTCGGCCCGGCATATCGAGCTGGAGTTGCCAGCCGGAATGGAATATCAGACCGGTGATCATCTCGGCATACTGCCGCGCAACAACGTCGACCTCATCCGCCGGGTGATGGCCCGGTTCGGTCTTGACGCGGGGACCTACGTCAGCATCAATCCGACCGGCGGTGGCACCTACACCCACCTTCCGCTGGGAGAACCGGCGCCGCTGCTCGGCATCCTCGGCGCCTGCGTGGAATTGCAGGATGTCGCCAGCCGCAGTGATCTTGCCGTGTTAGCCCGATACGCCACGGACCCCGATGAGGCTGCCCAACTAGTGACGATGTCCGGGCTCGACGAGGCCGGCCGGGAGGCTTATCGCGAACGAGTGGCGGGCCGTCGGCGGTCGGTGCTCGAGCTGCTGGACGAATTCCCCAGCTGCGACCTGCCCTTCAACGTCTACTTGGAGCTGCTGCCGCCCATACGGCCTCGTTACTACTCGATCTCCTCCTCCCCCGTGGTAGCGAGCAGCTGCCATCTCACGGTCGGAGTGCTCCATGGTCCTGCCCGCAGCGGTGACGGGTACTTCAACGGGGTGGCCTCCAACCACCTGGCAACCAGCATGAAGGGCAGCACTCAGTTCACCTTTGTTCGCAAGCCCACTATCCCCTTCCGGCCGCCGGCCAACCCACACATCCCGATGATCATGGTCGGGGCAGGAACCGGGATGGCACCCTTCCGCGGGTTCCTGCAGGAGCGTGCCGCCATGGCGGAGAAGGGCGTCCCCGTTGGGAGGTCGATGCTGTTCTACGGCTGCCGGTACGCGAAGGGCGACATGCTCTACGCCGATGAACTGGAGAACTTCCAGGCGTCGGGCATCACCGAGCTGCAGATGGCGTTCTCGCGGGAGCCTGGACAGCCTCGAATGTTCGTCCAACAGGTGATCGAGCGCGAGCGTGATCAGGTCTGGGCACTCATCGAGGCCGGTGCAGTGATCTACGTATGCGGTAACGCGAACACCATGGCGCCGGGGGTACGTGCAGCCTTGATGGACATCTACCGCGCCAAGACGAACGGCTCGGATTCCTCGGCTGAGGACTGGCTCCAGGGGCTGCGCGATGCCGATCGCTACCTGGAGGACATCTGGGGGGAGATGGCGTCTGCCCTGTGACCGGGGCGAGGCTCACCGCCGGCTAGGCGGGATGGCGGTTGGTTTCGGGTTTGAGGCTTGCCAGACTGAATGACTGAAGTCGGTACGGCCGAGGGCGAGGGTGACTTGGTTGGTGACCGGGGTGAAGCGTCCCTGGTTTCGTCTCGCTTTCATACGGGGCTGCACCTCGGGGTTAGGGCAGCGTAGTGGGCTTGCTCGTATTCGGCGGGCGGGACCATCCCGATTGAACCATGGAGCCTGCGGCTTCGGCTGTGTCAAGGGTGGTGGACAGGTCCTCGGGTTGTTGATCATGCAGCGGCTGCTGCTGTGCGTTGGTCGGTGGGCGCTTCG
>JAJTCL010000256.1 GCA_021323255.1 Propionibacteriaceae bacterium
CGCAAGGTGATCGACCTGGCTGCCAGCCGCCCTGAGGTTGCCAAAGACGGCGATGATCCTGTGATCGGTTTCGCGGGCGCGTCCTACGGGGGAGCGGTGTCGTTTCTGGCGGCTGGTTTGGATCATCGTGTCGACGCCATCGTGCCGGCGTTCACCTGGCACAGTCTTCGGCATGCGCTTTTCCCGCAGCACCAAGTTGCCGGCGTGGCCAAGTCCCCGGCCGATGTCAATTCCGGGAACCGCCTGGGCGTGTTCAAACAACGATGGGCTGCGTTGTTGTTCTCCAACGCCGGCGCAGGACCAGCAACAACTGACCAAGCATCCGGGGGCACTGATGGGCTCTGCGGTCGATTCGACCCCCAGCTGTGTCGGGGCTACCTCAACGCAGCTGAGACCGGCATAGCGGACAGCGAGTTGAGCAAGCTGCTGGATGAGTCTGGTCTGGAGAGCATCTTGCCTGAGATCAAGGCACCGACGCTCATCATTCAGGGCGAGGATGACACGTTGTTCCCGCTCGACCACGCCGATGCCAACCTCCGAGGCCTGCCCGCCGATACGGCGGCGAGGATGAAGTGGGTGGCCGGCGGCCATGACGCTGATATCTCGGTCGACACGCTAATTGATGATCTTGAGGGATGGTTCGGCCGTTATCTGAAGCGTGACGGCAGCGCCGAAGACACCTCATTTTCGGTGCTCCTGCCCGAGACATCGCTGCTCGGAGAAGATCGTGGTACTCGTGACCCCGAGACTCTCCTTGTTCAGGCTTATCCAGGCCGCGGGTCTGATCTCGCGGTTCAGCAGGTAACGCTGACGGGCCAGCCGCAAGCCATCGTGGCTCCGCCCGGGGGTGCCCCTGCAGCGCTGACCAACCTTCCGGGGACTGGCGCTGCTTTCGGCAGGGCCTCGAGCGTGGCGGGCTATGCCCTCGGCGTGCTGCCTGGTCAATCGGCGGTCTTCAGCAGCCAGGCGCTGACCACGCCGTTGACGCTGGTCGGCAGTAGTCGGATCGATCTTGACGTGACTGGAACCACGCCGACAGCCACCCTGTTCGCATCGCTGTGGGATCTCGGACCTGACATCGAACGCACGGAGAACGGCCGGAGCAGCGTTGGCCCTAGCTCGGCGGTGCTTCCCCAGCTCCAGGTCGCACCAGTGAAGCTTGATGGTCTCGATCCCACCCAGCCTGTGCGCGTGACGGTTGCGCTGCCTGCGGTATCCCACAAGGTTCCGGTCGGCCACCGCGTGCAATTGGTGATCACCACCACCGACCAGGCGTACGCCAATGCGGCGCAGCCGGCACGCTACGAGGTGAGGCTGGCCGGCGCTCGAGCCGCGGTGATTCCGCTGCTTCCTACCACCGCACTGAACGCGACGATCCTGGACGTACCCCTTCCGCTGCTCGTTGTAGTGGCTCTGCTGGTCGCTGCTTCAATCGCTGCAGTGCTGGTTCTCTGGCGCAGGCGCAGGAGAATCCACGTAGATGCCGGGCTAGTCGGTATTCCACTGGTGGTAAACGACGTGGTGAAGACCTACGGTGATGGGTTCCGCGCAGTGGACGGCGTGTCCTTTCGCGCAGAGGCCGGCCAGGTCGTCGGGCTGCTCGGCCCCAACGGTGCCGGAAAAACCACGGTGATCCGCATGCTGCTTGGCCTGATTCGGCCAGATTCTGGCTCGATCTACGTCAACGGCGAGCCGGTGCACGCGGGTGCCGATGTGCTCAGCTCAGTGGGCGCCTTAATCGAGGGTCCTGGCTTCCTGCCCCATCTCAGCGGCATGGCCAACCTGATGGCGTACTGGCGCGCGACAGGTCGCCCGTTAGAGGAGGCTCACCTGGATGAGGCTTTGCAGATCGCCGGCCTTGGCGCAGCCATCGATCGCAAGGTGCGTGGGTACAGCCACGGAATGCTGCAGCGACTTGGCATCGCCCAAGCCATGCTGGGCCTGCCAGCCCTACTCATCCTCGATGAGCCGACCAACGGCCTGGACCCACCACAGATCAAGGCGATGCGCGCCGTGCTGGCCGACTACGCCGCGGCTGGCCGTACGGTCGTCATCTCTTCCCACCTGTTGTCGGAGGTCGAGCACACCTGCACTCACGTCGTGGTGATGGACATGGGGAAGGTGGTGCTCACGGGCGCGATCGAGGAGCTCACCGCAAGCGACACCGTCACCCTGATTGGACTGTCCGATGTCGGCGATGTTGGCCCTGCCGGCCGGGCATTGCAGGCTCGAGGTCTCCGGGCTGAACCCGAGGGCAAGCTGCTCCGGGTCACCGGCGACCTGCCGCGTCAGGCGATTGTGGCGGAGCTGGTTGCAGCCGGCTACGGCGTCGAGTCGGTGGACGGCCACCGCCAACTCGAGGAAGTGTTCATGAGTCTCGTCGGTACCGACCAAGGGCTTGAGCGCAGTGACGAGGCCGCAGGATGAGCGTTTCCACCCTTGCCCAGCCGGCCCGTCCGCCGCTGCCGCTGCGGGCCGAGATCGGACGGCAGCTGCGGCGACGCCGCACCATTGGTATTTTCACGGTTCTCACAGTCTTGCCGCTGGTGTTGCTGCTGGCTTTCTGGCTGGGCGATGGCGACGGCGACTCCGGAGAGCGCGGGTTTGTCGACCTCGCTCAGGAAAGCGGCGCGAACCTGGTGATTTTCACGCTCTTTGCCTCTACGAGCTTTCTGCTGGTTGTCATCGTCGCCCTGTTCGCGGGCGATACCGTCCCTTCGGAGGCGAGCTGGGCCAGTCTGCGTTACCTGCTGGCCGCTCCGGTGCGACGCGAGCGCCTACTGCGTCAAAAGCTCGTCGTGGCCACGCTCTCCTCCGTGGTCGCCTTCTTCTTCCTCCCTGCCTGGACCCTGGTCGTGGGCGGGGTCGCCTATGGCTGGGGCCCCTATGTCGGCCCGACCGGAAGTCAGATCGGCTGGCCGGAATTCGCAGGTCGGCTTTTGATCATTGTCGGTTACCTGTTACTCGTGACGTCGGTCGTGGGTGCATTTGCCTTCATGCTCGGCGTGCTCACTGATGCGCCGCTCGCAGCGGTGGGTGGTGCGGTGCTGTTGATGATCTTGTGCGCAATCCTGGATTCGATCACCGCGCTGGGCAGCATCCGGGACGGTCTTCCCGGTCATTACGCGTACGCCTGGCGCGATGCCCTGGCACCGACCGTCGACTATTCAGACATGATCACCGGTGCGCTCTGGTCAATCGGCTACGCCATCATCGCTATCTGGTTTGCCTTCTGGTACTTCCTGCGTAAGGACATCACCAGCTGAGCGTCACGTCCGGTGTCGGCCGGCATCGTCTCCACAGCGTCACGCTAGCTGCTGTCTCCAACCGGTGTCTGGGCCGTGTCAAACTCACCCAATGGAGATCATTCAGGTCGCACAGCACGCCGATGATCTGCAGCGTGCACGCGCCTTCTACCAGCGTTTGCTCAACGCGGAGCCGGCCGGATTCTTCGATCCGCCTGGCCTGCTGTTCTTTAGAGCAGGTGCGGTCCGCCTACTGCTCGAGCAGGCCGCCACAAGCGCGCTGATCTACCTGACGGTCGATGACGTGCATGCCACGATCCAATCACTGCTCGCCGATGGTGTGGAGATCGTTGCTGAGCCGCACCTCATCTTCCGCCACACCGATGACAGGCTGGGGCCGGCCGGCATGGACGAGTGGATGGCCTTTGTGAAGGACTCCGAGGGCAACACCATTGGCTTGGTCAGCCACCACAAGCCGGAGACCTCCTCATTGATCTCCGATCGAGGACCGACGACATGATCCAGTAGTCAGTTCGCGGTTTGGTGGACGATTCTGGCAGAATGCATGCCGCATCTGTTGTCGTTCGGTGCCCTCTCACCCCGGACGGCTCGGATTCATTGAGATCATCGCCAGCGCGACCCCACCGCGTGAGATGGGATCACCGCAGGAGTGGCCGGCCCGTGGGTCCGGTCGCAACACACCACAGGAGAAACCACACACGTGGCTGTCAAGATTCGTCTGAAGCGATTCGGCAAGATCCGGTCGCCGCATTACCGCATTGTTGTTGCTGATTCCCGTACCAAGCGTGATGGCCGCGCCATCGAGGAGATCGGCAAGTACCATCCCAAGAACGACCCCTCACTTATCGAGGTCGACTCCGAACGCGCGCAGTACTGGCTGTCGGTGGGCGCGCAACCATCCGAAGCCGTCGTCGCGTTGCTCAAGCGGACGGGTGACTGGCAGAAGTTCTCTGGTGACGCCTCGCCAGCCGGAGTCCTGCCGCAGCCGGAGAAGCCCAACAAGACCGATCTTTTCAACGCTGCGCTCGCCGAAGCTGGCAAGGAGCCCAAGGCGGGTCCGGCCGCGTCGGCGAAGAAGGCGGCGGCTAAACCTGAGAGCACCAGGACTGATCCCGCCTCGGTCGAGGGCACTCCAGCCGAAGCCCAGCAAGCGGCCGACGCCGGCGTTGCCGATGCGGATTCCAGCGAGTCCTAGTGCTTACCGACGCACTCGAGCATCTGGTCCGGGGGATCGTCGCGCATCCCGACGACGTCACCGTGAAGGAAAAGGATCTCCGTCGCGGGCGGATGCTGGAAGTTCGGGTGAATCCGGACGACGTTGGCAAGGTCATCGGCCGCTCCGGCCGTACGGCAACTGCGTTACGCACGGTGATCGGCGC
>JAJTCL010000257.1 GCA_021323255.1 Propionibacteriaceae bacterium
TCCTCCAGCGTCTCGCGCGGCCCCTCAACAGTGACCAGCGTGACCGCGGGCGGAAAACGTGCAGCAGCTCGATCAGCCAACTCACGTGCGGCGAATCCGCCGGGATCGATGCGGACCAGCGCCTGCAGCGCGCGTCCCGAACTCTCCCCGACCGCAATGACAGAACCGCCGTCTGCGCCGCTTCGAACGAGCGCGACCACATTGAGCCACCGGCGTACCGCCTCCTCGGCCGCCCGCAGGTCCTGACGGAGCAGCAACAAGGGTGTGTCCAGCAACACAGCTCCCGCGTAACCGCCTACCGCCGGCGGCTCGGAACCGGGCGTGGCCACCACAATCGCAGAGGTGTCTGTCACCGTGGCGAGCCGCTTTCCGCCAGTGGATTGCCTGACTGGTGTCAGCGGAAATGCCTTGCCCAGTTCCTCGGCCGTCCTCTCGGCGCCCACAATGGGTGCTCGTACCCGGCGGGAGCCGCAGATCGGGCATTCCCAGTCGATCTGGGGCCTGCCACACCACGCACAGCTCACCCCAGCAGTGAGCGTCTCGCGAACCGCACCGGCTGGAACTTTGGTCGGGCCACCGCAGAAGCGACACCGCGCCGGCTCCCGACACCCCTGGCACACCAGCGCCGCGAGATAACCACCGCGAGGCACCTGAACCAGCACGGAGCCCTGCGGCAAGCTCGCTCGCATCATGTCGAACACTTCATGAGGTATCCGAACGGCGCGAGCCGCCGGGTCGCGTTCCAGCGCGAAGTCGGAGTCCGCCGCTACTTTCACCCGTGGTGCGGTATGCCGCACCACCACCCGGTCATCGGCCAACTCTCGCAGCCAGTCGTGCTGCAGCCAGGCTTGCATCTCTGCGGTTCTGGCGTAGCTCGCGAACAGCACGCCAGCCTGTGCGCTGGCGGCTCGCAGAGCCAGCACCTCGCGCGCGTGGGGATAAGGAGCGCGCTGCTCAGCCAGCAGGTCGTCGCCATCGTCCCAGAGTGCAACTAGACCGAGATCATGAACCGGTGCGTACGCGGCGGCTCGGTTCCCGATCACCACACGCACCTCTCCGCGCAGCGCTGACAGGAACGCCCGGTATCGCGCGGCCGGTCCGGCTTCGGCCACCAGCACCGCGAAGCCTGTGGCACCAAGCACCTGGGTACAGGCTTCGCAGAGTCGATCAAGATCAGCCTGGTCCGGCACGATGATCACGGCACCCCGCTCGCTCTCCGCGCAGGCGCGTGCCGCCGTGGCAAGGCCGAGGGCCCAGTCCCCGCTGGGGGCGGCGCTCGGAGTGACCTGCCAGATGGCGCGCGGGCGCCGACCGCCGCGGAGCGCTGCCAGAAACTCCAGGCCGGTGGGATAGTCGGCCAGCGGGTCTACTGGACGCTCAACAGGGAGCGGATGGCCGGCGCTCTTCGGTTCAGCCAGCTCGGTGGCAGCGTGGCGCGGGGGCACGGCCAGGCGCATCACGTCGGCAAAAGTCCCGGCGTAGTGATCGGCAACCTTCCTGATCAACTTTGCGATCTCGGTGGTGAGCACAGGCTCGCTGGAGACGATCTTGGACAGCGGCGCCAAGGGGCCTTCATGATCACCACTGACAACCCGTTCGAGAATGAACCCGTCCCGGAGCCGGCCGGCGAACCGAACACGCACCCGAGCCCCCGGTGTCGCGGCCGTATCCTGCTCAGCCGTCACCGCATAGTCAAAGGGACGGTCAAGGTGGCTGAGCGGAATGTCGACAGCCACCCTGGCAACCGGACGTTCGGGCTGGCTGGGTTCGGGCACACCAGATGATAGGCAGCGAGCTCCGACACTCGAGCCTGGAACGAGTGGCTGAGGTCAGCCGCGTACTACGGTAGCCAGCGCATCCGCCCGGTCGATGTTCTCCCAGCTGACCCCCGGCAATTGCCGGCCAAAGTGTCCGTACGCCGCCATCTGTGCATAGACCGGCCGTTTGAGATCCAGATCCCGGATGATCGCTGCCGGGCGCAAATCGTAGACCTGAAGCACCGCTTGCTGGATCTGCTCGACCGGCACCCTTTCAGTGCCGAAGGTCTCCACGTAGAACCCGACCGGATGGGCCTTGCCGATCGCGTATGCCACCTGCACCTCACAGCGGGCGGCGAGCCCCGCCGCGACCACGTTCTTGGCTACCCAGCGCATGGCGTACGCCGCGGACCGGTCGACCTTCGAGGGATCCTTCCCGGAGAACGCTCCGCCGCCGTGGCGCGACATTCCGCCGTAGCTATCGACGATGATCTTGCGCCCGGTGAGGCCCGCGTCGCCCATCGGCCCACCGATCTCGAAGCGTCCAGTGGGATTCACCAAGAGCCGATAGTCACTCGAGTCGACCTGATACCGCTCCAAGATCGGGTCGACGACATGCTTGCGCACGTCAGGGGCCAACAAGGCCTCAAGATCGATGTCCGCGGCATGTTGCGTCGACAAGACGACCGTGTCGATCCGCAACGGGCGATCACCGTCGTACTCGACCGTCACCTGGGTCTTGCCGTCTGGGCGCAGGTAGGGCATGGTGCCGTCCTTGCGTACCGCAGCAAGGCTTTCGGCAAGTCGATGCGCCAAGTCGATCGGCAGAGGCATCAATGATGGCGTCTCGCTGCACGCGTAGCCGAACATCAGACCCTGGTCTCCGGCGCCTTGCAGATCGAGCACATCGGTGGATTCCCCCGTCCGGCTCTCGACTGCCAGATCGACGCCCTGGGCAATGTCAGGCGACTGCTGACCAATGGCGATCGATACGCCACACGAGCCACCGTCGAAACCTTTGGTCGAGGAGTCGTATCCAATCCCGATGATGCGTTCACGCACGACCCGCGGAATCTCAACGTAGGACTCCGTGGTCACCTCGCCGGCCACCACAACCAGGCCGGTCGTCACCAGACATTCCACCGCGACTCGACTATCCGGATCCTGCCGTAGCAGTTCGTCGAGCACCGAGTCGCTGATCTGGTCAGCGATCTTGTCCGGGTGCCCCTCTGTCACCGACTCCGAGGTGAACAGTCTGCGTGCCATCTGCTGTCATCCGTTTCTGAGTTCTTGCGCGCGATGGCCGAGCATGGCCGCGCCGCTCCTACAGTTCCCCGAAAACTACCGGCCGGCGCGTTGCGCGAGTGCTTCGTCCCAAATCTGATGCGCAAGCGTGTCTTTACTTCCGGTGAACGGCCCGGTCGCACCCTCCGCCGTGAGCAGGGTGATCTGACTTTCCGATCGACCGAAAACCAGATTGTGACCAACCTCGTTGAGAACCAACAGGTCGCAACCCTTGCGCGCCAGCTTGACACGGCCCAGCTCGAGCAGTGTCTCTCCGACACCGGGAGTCTCCGCTGCAAATCCCACCAGGATCTGACGGGCGTCGGTCCGCGCCGCCACCAGACCGGAGAGCACGTCGGTGGTTTGCACCAGGTTCAGCTCGAGACCGCCGTCGGGTGACTTCTTGATCTTGGTCTGACTGGCGCTGGCAGGTGTGAAGTCGGCGGGCGCCGCCGCCATGACCGCGACGTCGGCGTCCTTGGCAGCCACCGCCATAGCTTGGGCCAGATCCGCAGTCGAGCTCACCGCTTCGACCTCAGCGCCCGGCGGAGCGGGTAGACCTACATTCGCTGCAACCAGGCGGACCTCGGCTCCCCGCAGGACCGCAGCACGAGCCAGCGCCCAGCCCATCAGGCCCGAGGAGGAATTGCCGATGAACCGCACGGGATCCAGGTGCTCACGGGTACCCCCGGCGCTGACAACGACCTTGAGACCTGCCATATCCTGACCGGCGGCCCGTACTGCGATGCTCGGGTCGGCCAGCACGGCAACCGCCACTGCCAAGAGTTCGGCAGGATCAGGCAGCCGTCCCGGTCCGGCGTCCGGCCCTGCCAACCGTCCCGTGTCAGGTCGCACGACGACAGCTCCGCGGCTTCGGAGCGTGTCCACGTTGGCCTGGGTTGCTGCATGCAGCCACATCTCGCTGTGCATGGCCGGGGCGAAAACAATCGGGCAGTGTGCGGTCAGTAGCACATTCGTCAGCAGGTCGTCGGCGCGTCCTGACGCGGCCCGCGCGAGCAGATCGGCGGTGGCAGGGGCGACGAAGACCAGGTCGATCTCCTGCCCGATCTTGACATGCGGCACCAGATGCGCATCGTCGAACACGGAGGTGTGCACTGGTCGGCCGGACAATGCGGCCCAGGTACTTTCGCCGATGAACTCCAGGGCTGCCACAGTGGGCACCACGGTGACCTCGTGGCCGGCCCCCTGTAGACGACGCAACAGATCGCACGCTTTGTACGCGGCGATACCGCCAGACACCCCGAGGACGATGCGACTCATCGCGTCCTCCTATTGGTCAATGGCGGCGGCTGCTCAAGCAGGCTCGAAGGGCAACTCGGCGGCCTCGTCTTCTGGCGCTTCAGAATCGATGTCAGTGCACGTCAGCTTGCCTTCGTTCACCTCGCGCAGTGCGATAGAGAGCGGCTTCTCCTGCACTGTGGTCTCAACCAATGGGCCGACGTGGTCCAACAGGCCCTCGCCGAGCTGGGAGTAGTAGGCGTTGATCTGCCGAGCGCGCTTGGCCGCGAACAAGACCAGCTTGTACTTGGAATCTGACTTCGTCAGAAGCTCGTCGATCGGTGGATTGGT
>JAJTCL010000258.1 GCA_021323255.1 Propionibacteriaceae bacterium
GGTGGCGATGTCGGTGATGTCTTGGCCGGAGAAGTCCTGCGTAATCAGGCGCCGGTTGAACAGCTGCGCCCAGTCGGTGCAGAACACTTCAAACCGCGGCGAATCGCTCGAGCGCTCACGCACGTACCGCAGGGAGACAATCTGGCCGGCGAACTCAAGATTCCCCGAATCCCCCAGGCCAATCTTGACGGTCTGCCCGACGCTTGGCGTGAATCCCTCGTCCCGGTTGATGATGAACCGCGCCGTGTCCTGCTCGTTGTTGCGGTTCTGGTCAATCGACAGGGAGGCAATCTGGACCGCCGTCGTGCGGACCACGTCGTTGATGAGGATGACGACGTTGGGCGTGAACACGCCCGAGATGCAGTCGTTGGAGATCGCGATGTTGGAGCGGGCCTGGGCCATTTATGCCGCCGCCCCCACCGGTTGCCGTGACCGATACTTCCGATCCAGCCCGCGCTCGACGTGCCGGACGAGGACGTCGCCGTCAAGATAGACGTTGGTCACGTGCTCGCCGCCACCGGGCACGGCATCGCCAGGACGGATGACAGCCTCCACACCATGCAGCATGGCCAGCGTCCCGCGGCCAAAGTTCCTAAAGCCCTTGGACCCGCCTGCAAAGCCCTCGATCTCGCCGCCGCCCCGGTGCTCTAGGTCAGTCGAGTCGATGGTGCGGATGTTGAGCGAGATGTCACTACTCGCTGCAGCACGTAGAGCTTCGATCGCGCGCCGTACTTCATCGATGATCCGTCGCGCCGCCTCCGGGCTGCTGTGGACTTCCTTCCCTTGCGTCAGGATCTTCCACATGCGGGCACCGTCTTCGCCCAACATGCCCATGTACTTGTTGATCTCGTCAAAGCCGCCCTCGAATTCATCCGCAAACGCCTCGACCAGATCGCGCCCCTTGTCGCGGTCGAAGATGCTGAACAGCGCCTTGCCGATACTGATCGCTGCTTGTGCTGCCGAGACGATGCCGCCGATACCTGAGATGATGCCGGTGAAGCCGCTCAGGATGGACTTGAGGCCGCCCCCGCTGGTCAGCGTGTCCATCCCCTTTTTGAGGCTGTCCCACGCCTTGACTCCGACGTTGATCCCGTTCGTCAGGGTCGCCAGCGCACTGACCAGCGAACTGCCAGCCACTTGCGCGAGGTCGGTCATGGACTTGGCGAGGGCGTCCACTTCCGTCTTCCATGTCTTGGTGTCCTTGCCCGCCTTGAGGAACTTCCCGCCGACCATTTCCGCCGACAACGCAAAGCCTGGGAGCGTGCTCAGGCCGAGGCTGATCTTGCTGTTGACGGCATTGATTGCATCGAGATACTTGAACCATTCGCCCGTGAGGCCGCCCAACACGTTGACCTCGGTGCTCTTGCGGAAGTTCAGCCCATCGACGCCTTCGGTGATGCCCATGTTGGCCTTCATCACCATCTCGTAGTAGGCCTTGAGCGCAATGCGCGTCTCTTCGTACGACTGCCTAGTGGCCTCGGCTCTGTCTCGCGCATTCTCCTTGACGTTCCGCGAGAATTCTTCCTCGGCCTTCTTCTGGTCGGCCTTCAGCTTGTCGTAGTCCTTTTTCGCCTGTTCCAGTTCGTCTTTGTACGCTTGAGACTCACGCGCCAGCGCACCAGGGTCCGCGAACGGCAGCGTGATCTTGGCCTCCGGCCTGAGCTTCTTAGCGAGCTCGTCCCACGACTTGAACTGCGCCGCGTCCCCGATGAAGTTAAAGAACTCCGTCCACGATTCAGTCGCCTTGCCCAGCACCAGGTTCATGTCGCTCACGCGACGGGTCACGACGTTCTCCACCGATGTCCACACCTTGGACATGCGCTCACCGAGCGTCAGCGTCTGCTCTCCGAGTTCGGCCGTCTTCTTGCGGGCCGCCTCCATAGCAGCCTCGTAGAACGCCATCTTCTTTTCTGATTCAGTCAATTCCTCGACGGTCTTGCCTATTTTCTGGGCGTACTTCTCGTTGGCTTCCCCCAGCTTCACGGTCAACCCGAGGTTGTCCAGGATCATTGGCGACGACCGTCCAAGTGCGGTGATGAGGTCGTTCAGAGACGTTGTGGCGTCCTGTCCCATCGCCTTGCCTAGCGTGGTGGCAGTCTTCGCCAACTCGCCCATCGCATCCGACGTCACCGGCAGGCCGAGTAGCATGGCCTTGTTCGCCTGCGTCATCAGATCGAGGTTGCTGACCAGCCCTCGCGTCCCCTCTTGCATCGCTCCGAGCATCACTTCGCTGTTCTGCTTTGCGCCATTGCTCAGACGCTGGAACGACGTCTCGACGCCCTGCAGCTTCGCGCCCTGCTCGATGAACCGGCCTACTTCTGAGGTGACCTTGGAAATGGCCGTGGCCGCAAGATTGGCCGCTGTGAACTGGCCGAAACTGCTAGAGAGCACGCTCGACGCTTTAGAAAAGAGCGACGTCTGCTGCTCGACTTGCGCCGTGGCCTTGGCGAGGTTCTGGAGGTGAGCCGGCGCTTCTTGCCCGAGTGCTTTGTACTTGGCGATCGCCTCAGTGATCGTGGCGTTTACGCGCTTCTGTTCCGTCTCGGTCAGCCGAGATGCGCCGCCGATCTTGTCAATGGCCGCAGCCACTTGTGTGGCTTCCTGAATCACCCCTCGGCCGGAGAACGAGGTGTCCAGCCGCTTCATCGACCCTTCGACCTTGGAGATGTTGGCCTGCCACAGATTCAGCGACGACTCCGCCTTCTTGACCGCGTCAAGAAAGGAGCTGAAATCTGCGACAAATTTTGCGGAAACAGCCAATGGTCAACTCCGCGGAGACTTGTTCAGTTCTTCCACCAACACGTCGTAGACATCTACCGGGAGCTCGCGCACCCACTCGTACCGCCAGTGCAACGTCCTGGCGATGGCGAGGTCTTGCACGATCAGCTCACGGTAGCCGGGACGTTTTTTCTCGCTTCGATCGCTTTCTCGCAGGCTTCGTCATGTGCGACAACGGCTTCAAGCACTTCCTGAAACGTGTTCTGGTCGAACTTCCGCAGCCATTCCACCGTCACCGGCAGCGGCTCGCCCTTGAAGTCCACGAACGACCAGTCCTTCACGTAGGCCAGCACCTTGGAGATGCCGACCTGGCGAAGGTCCATCGTGAGACCATCGGCGCTGGTTAACCCCATCGGGGCATCCTTGACCTGCGCCACGAACATCTCGCGGTGTTCTCCTGCCGTCAGTTCCTTGGCCAGCTCCAACCACTCCCCATCCGCCAGCGTTACCCGCACCGTCTCCGGCCGAACAATCGGACATCGCGCCATTCGTTACTCCTGTAGCGGTCCCACGCTCAACGTGAACTGGTCACCGCTGACCTGCAACAGATTGACAATCGGCCAAACCCACTTGTGACCCTTGGGCCTCGGCACCACGAATGTGAGCGGCTGTTGCGAGACCGCGCAGACATCGTGTGACGTCACCTTCGCGGTGACGGTGCTCGTGGCGCCTTCCTGTGTCAGCGTCCACGGGCCGAGGCTGGCGGCGGTGTGATACCCCCACTTGATGAACGCCTCGGTCCCGCGGATCACTGCCTTGTTCATGGACTACCTCAGAACTGCGATCCCCAGCTGCCGTTAGCCGCGAAGTTCCCGCTGATGGTCACGGCTGCGCTCACACTTGTGTCCATCGAGATGTCCAGCCACGCCGGCCCGTAGAAGTACTTGGTGGTGATGTCCGAGGACGGGTAGAGATACAGCTTGCACCCATCGGTGGACGCCGCCGCGGTGAACGGCTTCGATTCCGTGTCGTCCCAGAAGCCCGAGAACGTGCCCTGCAGATCCGGCAGCCCCTGCACGTAGGTCTTGTTCGCATCACCGAACGCGGTGACTTCGATCTTGTCGGTCGTCTTGTTGACCGTCCAGGCGTTCAGCTTGATCACGTTGGTGGCCGCGCCACTGCCCGTGGTCGAGAGATAGACAACGCCCTTGCGTCCTGCGTATACAGCCATCGTTTACTCCTGCCGCCTCATGCGGCCTTGTGATGAATGAGCCGTGAGAGGTCACCCAACACCGTCTTGGCGCGGTCCACCCACGACGCCTCGGCCACACAGGCCGGCAATGCCGCAGCCACCCTGGCCCGCTCTTCTGGTCGATCCAGCCATGAGCGAATCAGGTCTGAGGCCTCGGCCGGAGAGGTAAACGTGGGGACACAGTCCCCAAACACTTCCTTGACTTCCGCCCGGTATTCCGAAATGTGAAACGACCCGCACGCCGCGAGCTCGTAGGCCCGAGGACTCAGCGACTCGGCATGGGTAATTCTCGGGTTGTCCCGGTGGAACCCCTTGATCCGTCGATACAGGTTGAGACCGATCTTGGTCCGCCGATACAACGAGCCCGCCGTTTCGTTGGCAATCGGCGTGCTCCGCACACACGCCAGCACCTGCTTGTTCAGCCCGAACCCCTTCCATGTCCCATAGAGTCCGAGGTCAATCCCGGTCCAGTCGATGCTGTTGAACCACGTGACCCGTTCGGGGAAGCCCGACCCGACAAAGACCACGTCATGGCTCGGCAAGTCCCCGATCGACTTGGCTGACTGGAAGTGCTTCAGTGGGTGCCACGCATGTGGCAAATACCCGGTGTTGGGATTGACCGTCTTGAACTTCATCAACAACACCGCATCTGGGTGCAGCAGCATGGCCGACACGACGAGCACGACGTCCACCTGATGGCGCAGCGCCATCTCGAGCACACCGATCCCAGCGTGGTAGACGATGTCGGCGGTATTCGGCTTCGCCAAATCAGGCTGCGTCTTCTTCTTCGTACGCCAGAGGGCGTGCAGCGCCTTGTGGCTCGCCTCGATCCTGGTGTCCAGCCGATACGTCACAACGTCCGCGCCGTGACACCGCAGGCCGTACAGCAGGCCGTCGTAGACGTCCGCCGTGGACCACGTCGCGCCTGGATGAACCAGCAGCAGCCTCACGCCGCACACCCCAGACGATCCGCACACTGCGCCATCGCATCCGCCACCGTCGCTCTGACCTCGTCCGTCACCCACCAGCCCACCGGGATACACAACTGTGCCGCGTCGAAGGCGTCCACTCCCGGCAGCGGCCTGTTGTCGTGCGCCACGATGCGCGCGAAGCCGTCGTGCCTGTCGTTCCGAGAGTGCGCCACGCCCGCCTCAACGCCGCACGCCTTCATGGCCTGCACCCACTCGTCGCGGCGCTCGACCAACACGGTATAGAGCCACCACGCCGCACCAGGGTCGACTGGCGGCAGACCGCACACATCGCCCAAGGCCGATCCGTAATACGCCGCGTTGGCGCGGCACCGCTCCACCCGCGCCTCCGCGCCTGCGATGTTCCCCAGGCCAACCGCCGCGGACACATCGTTCATGTGCCACTTGTTCCCAACTTCGCGGATGTTCTGGCCGGCACGGAAGGACTCCTTGGACCGACGATTCAACCCATACCAGCGCAGCAGGCGCCCGCGCTCGAGTTGATCCACCGGAGGCAGGAGCGCCCCACCGTCCACCGTCGTCAGGTGTTTGATGGCCTGAAACGACCAGCACACGTAATCGCCACCAACGGCGGGAAGCCCCCGCCCGTTCTGAGTGGCAAGGAGTGCGTGCGCGGCATCCTCCACC
>JAJTCL010000013.1 GCA_021323255.1 Propionibacteriaceae bacterium
GTCGGTCGCAAGCTCTCCGTCCTGACCCCGGCACTGATCGAGGCAGCTCATCGCGCCGGCAAAAAGGTGCACATCTGGACAGTCGATGACTCCGAAATCATGGAAATGCTTATCGACGCAGGTGTTGACGGTATTTTCACCGACCGCGTGGACACGCTGAAGGACGTGCTAGTCCGGCGCGGCCTGTGGGCTGATCCATAGATCGGGATGCGATGACGAACGGTGACAGCGTTGAGCACGCTGCTGAGCTCGAGCCACCGCTGGCGGTCGGATCGCGCATCAAGCGCCGGGTTGTGCTGGCGTGGGGCCTGTGGGACTGGGGATCCTCGGCGTACTCGGCGGTCATCACCTCCTTCGTCTTCGGCCCGTACGTCGTCCGCGGCGTAGTCGGAGAGGCGCAGCCAGGCGGGCTCAGCGCGAACACCTGGCTGGGCATCTCGAGCGCGGCAGCGGGCCTGCTGATTGCCCTCATCGCGCCCATCACCGGTCAGCGTGCCGACGCCGGCGGTCATCGCAAGCGCAGCCTTGCGATCTGGAGCGCACTCGTCATCGCCGTCATGTTCGGCATGTATACGGTGAAGAACGAACCGAGCTACCTATGGATCGCGCTCGTGCTGCTAGCCGCCGGCGCCGTCTTCCAGGAGTTTGCCGTAGTCTCCTACAACGCGATGCTGCCGCAGGTCTCAACGCCTGAGACCATCGGACGGGTATCGGGATTCGGCTGGTCGATGGGCTACGTCGGCGGCATTTTCCTGCTGCTGATCTGCTATGTCGGATTCATCGCGCCGGATGTCGGCTGGTTCGGGGTCACCTTCTCGGCTGTCTGGTTTGCGGTATTTGCGATCCCAGTGCTGCTCGCAGTCCCCGAAAAGCTGCCAGGCCCTAAGCGCCGGCGAGTGAGCTTCTTCGCCTCCTACCCGCTTCTCATCAACGACGTCAAAGCGCTGTTCCGGCGTGATCGGAACGCGGTGTACTTCCTCATAGCATCGGCCCTGTACCGGGACGGCTTGGCGGCCATCTTCAGCTTTGGCGCGATCTTGGCGGTCAGTGTCTACGGATTGGGGCAGTCATCGGTGCTGATCTTCGGAATCGCCGCCAATCTGGTTGCCGCACTCGGTGCACTCGGGATGGGGGCCGTCGAGGACCGGATCGGGCCCAAGAGAGTGATCATGATCTCGTTGATCGGGCTGATCACAACCGCGATGATTCTGCTTTTCGCTCACGGCACCACGATGTTCTGGATCTTCGGTCTACTCCTGACCCTGTGGGTAGGTCCGGCGCAGGCCAGTTCCCGGTCTTTCATGGCACGCATCGCACCGGCCGGGCGAGAGGGCGAGATGTTTGGGCTGTACGCCACCACCGGCCGGGCAGCCTCCTTCCTGGCACCGGGACTTTTCGCTCTCTTCTCAGGTTTGTTCTCAGACCGCGTCGGTATCGTGGGGATCGCTCTCGTCCTGCTAGCCGGCGCACTACTGCTGGCGCGCGTGCAGTCGCCACCAAGACAGCAAATCCTGGTCTCTGAATAGCGTGAATCACCAACAGTTGGTATGGCAGCGGCGGAACATATCGACCCAGCCGTGAGTTGAACCATTCGGGTGTGGGAAACGTCAGGAAACGCTAGACGGAGGTTGTGCTCATGGCTGATCGCTCACTGAGGGGCACCGGTCTCGGTGCCAAGAGCTTCGAGGACGAGGCAGGTGTTGAGTTCGCTGCTCGGCAGGAGGTCGGCTACGACTGTCCGCGAGATCACCATTTCAGCTTGGTTTTCGCAGCTGAGGCCGACATTCCTTCTGTGTGGGAATGCCCCCGGTGCGGTGCGGAATCGCTGCGTGCCGACGGCGAGCGGCCCGAGCTGAAGGAGGAGAAGCCGGCGCGTACCCACTGGGACATGCTCCGCGAACGGCGCTCCATCGCCGAGCTTGAAGATTTGCTGGCTGAGCGACTGAACCAGCTCCGTTCCGGTGAGCTCGGCTCGACCGCACTCTCCCGCAACACACGACCGAAGAAGACCGCCTAAAGTTTCGCTGCTCGGGCCGCCTTCTCGTTGCGTGCTGCTGTCCCCCGATCAGCGGCGCAGAGGACGAGAGGGCGGCCCTTCGAGCGCCTGTGCAGGCTATCGGCGAGGTTCGTCGGGACCCGCTTGCTGAGACGGCTCCTCGATCTCACCCGCGATGATCATGGGACCCTCCGGCTGCTGTCCATTCGCCGGCGGCGACTCAACTGTCTCCCCCGGGATGAGATTCTCGCGGTCCAGTCGCGCCCGCATCACCGGAATGCCCAGCCGGTTGATCCGGCGGGCCACGAAGAAGGCGATCATCTTACGAGCAAGTGGCCGAGTCCAGCGCAGCAGAAACAGGAAACCTATGACGTCGGTCAGGAAGCCGGGCAGCATCAACAAGACGCCGCCGACGAGGATCAGCGCGGCATCAGCGAGTTCTCCAGTCGGCACCTTGCCCTTGGTAAAGGCTTCGTTCAAAGCCTTCCAGGCACGTGCACCCTCGTGACGCATCAGGAGGAACCCGACGATCGCTTCCGCCAGCAGAATGAGCACAGTCGGTAGTAGGCCGAGGTTCTGGCCGACCTGAACCAGTAGCCAAACCTCGAGAATCGGGACGGCGACCAAAAGCACCGCCAAAAGGACTAGCGGCCACCCATGACGAAGCTTCATGAGGTCAGCACTTTCCTCCTCGCTAGGAGCCCGCGCAGCTGCTTGGCCCGGTGGTCCACACCCCACAGTGTGGTGAGGAGCAGCGCCTCGATGACGATTCGTTTGCTCATCTTGGAGGCACCGTACTCCCGTTCGATGAACGTGATCGGTACCTCGACTACCCGGAAGCCGCCTTTCAGTGCCCGCCAGGCGAGATCGACCTGGAAGCAATAGCCGGCCGAAGCGACATTGTCTAGCCCAAGCCCGAGCAGTGTCTCGCGCCGAAAAGCACGGAAACCGCCGGTTGCGTCCCGCAGCGGGATACCGAGCATGATCCGGGTCCAGAGGTTTCCGCCGCGTGACAGCGCCTCACGGGATTTCGGCCAATTGACCACCTCGCCACCTTTGACCCAACGCGATCCAAGAACAAGATCAGCATCGGTGAGCGCTGCCAGCAGTCTCGGCAGCTGCTCTGGCTGATGTGACCCATCGGCATCCATTTCGACCAACACGTCGTAGCCGGCATTGATGCCCCATTCAAAGCCAGCCAGGTAGGCCGCGCCCAAGCCCTCCTTGCCGAGCCGGTGCATGACATGGACGTGGTCGTCACCGCTGGAAATCTCCTCGGCCAGCTTGCCGGTGCCGTCTGGCGAATTGTCGTCGGCGATCAGAACGTGGGCAGCCGGAACAGCTTTACGGGTCCGGCTGAGGATACGGGCGATGTTCTCCAACTCGTTGTAGGTCGGAATGATCACCAGAGTCGGTCCCAGGGCGGGTGAGGTGGGTACCTCCCCGGCTTCTTTGTCCTGATTCGTCATCGGCGGCGTCGGTTGGCTCAACAGGAGTCTCTTTCTCGTGTTTGATTGCTTCGCTGGCTGGCGCTCGCTCAGCGCGCATCGCGCTTTGGAGTCCGCGTACTTCGTCGTCGCTCGCAGACGTAAAGCGTGTCTGGTCGCTCCTCCTCAGCACGGCGGCACGCGACCCGAGTGCGGCAGCGAGGCAAGCCAGTATGGCTAACAGCGCCAAGCTTCGCTCCAGCCATGGGGCAACTCTGACAGCCGGCGTTAGGGCACTTCGCAATGGCATATCGACCACCATGCTCTGTGCTGTGAACTCCTGAGTGCGCGCAACAACCGCTCCATCTCGCGTGATGAAACCAGAGACGCTGTTCGTGGTGGCCACAGCGATTTCCCGGCGGCTCTCCATTGCTCGAGCCCGGGTGATGGCGAACTGCTGCTCGATCTGGCCAGTTCCGCCGTAGGTTGCGTTGTTGCTCTGCACCATCATCACCTGTGCGCCACCGATCAGGGAGCTGTAGAGCGTTTGGTCATAAGCCAATTCGAAGCAGATCACGTCGCCGATCTTGATCGGCCGGCCGGCGACCGCGACGTCGAGCACGCCCGGACGCGTTCCGGCGATCGACTGGGCGCCGACCTGCTGCAACAGTGGGATCAGCGGCAGTAGCTGAGCACGGAAGGGAATCCACTCACCGAACGGGACCAGATTCTGTTTGTCATAGCGAGCCAGCACTCCGCGCTCTGGATCCCACCACAGGGCTGCGGTCTGGCGTTCGTCATCCCCGGGCCCCTGCATCACGGCCCCGACCAGAATGGGACGGTCAGCCACGTCTGCAGCGGCTTGCACGGTTAGCTTGGTGAGCGGATCGACGGTTGGATCGATGTCGGTGGAGTTCTCCGGCCAGAGCACGAAATCCGGCTCAGGAACTTCGCCGAGTCGTGCCTTGGTCATCAGCTGGATTGTCTCCGACAAGTGGTTGTTGGTGACCGACCGAGCCCGACCCATGGCCTCAATGCCGCGTCCCGGAATGTTGCCCTGTACGATCCCCACCCGAACGCTGCCGGCTGAGCCGGCCTCAGGCTCGACCTGGTAGATCCGCAGCGCAGACCCGAGCAGGCCCAGGCCAACGGTCAGTGCCGCGGCGATGAGGAGCTGGCGCCTCCTCGCCGGCCGGCCCCTTCGGGCAGACCACAGCGTAAGAATTGCCCATGCGATGAGCTGACCGATCAGGGCAACGGCGAAGGAAACTCCTGCCACTCCGATGATCGGAAAGAATCCAGCCAGCGGCGTGTCGACCGCGGCGTATGCGATCCGGGTCCAGCCGAATCCTCCGAAAGGAATCCGGGAATAGGCGTACTCGATGAGCACCCAACAACAGGCGGTGGCGAGCGGCCACCAGCGCAGCCCGCTGACGAGAGTCACGGTCAGTCCGAGGAGGCCGAAGAACAGCGCCATGAAAATGATCAGTAAGGCAGCGATCCAGGTACCGAGTACATGGAGCCAGCTGACAGCGAACAGCAGCATGGTCAGCCCGAACAGATACCCGAGTCCGAGTGCCGCGGCCGGCCGCACCCCACGGACACCCAGGGTGAAGGCGGGAATGGCGACCAACAGCAGTGGCCAGAATCCGTATGGCTGCCAGCTCAGGCCGAGCGCGGCGCCGGCGACCAACACCACCGCAAAGCGAGGCAGCATGGAGACCTGTGCGGGCTCCAGCAGTTCGGTTGCCGTCCCAGCGGCGCGTGAGCGCGTCAGCGACGCGAGGGGCCGGGACACGGACCGAGCCTACCCAAGTTTGATTGCTCCGCTCGCTGGCGCTCGCTCTATCTAATCGCTCGCTTCGCTCGCTGCGATGTTCGCCGGAAGCCGCCGTCTTCGTCGAATCCGACAAAACCAGCCTTGACATGGCCAGCTCTGCCCACAACGCGTTTCGTCGGCATCTCCTGCAGATCGGCGGCGCGAACATCGCGGGCGCGGATCGCGCCGTTGAGCCCGCCTACTTCGTCGACGCTCGCAGACGAAAGAGCGTGTCTGCTCGCTCCTTCTCAGCGCGGCGAAGGTGCGATCCGGACAAACGACTCCGATTGGTAGATGAGCCGGCCCGCGGCGATGGTCGCCACACAGGTCGGCAGCGCAGTCGTATCCAACCGAGGCAACGGAGCGGGTCCTTCCAATTCGCCACTTTCCTCATCCCAGATGGCAAGACTGGCCAAGGCTCCCTGCTGTATGGTCCCCGCGTTATCGGCAAAGGCTGCCCAGTGCGCTCCCCTAGTCGCGGCGTCAAAAGCAGCGACGACGCTCAGCCGTTCGCCCAGCTGCCAATGCCGCACGGCAGATTGTACGGTGGCCCAGCCTGCGAGCGGGGTCACTGGGGAGTCCGTGCCGAACGCCAGGGGTACCCCGGAGCGCTCCAGAGTGCCCCATCTGTTCATCACCTGGGCGCGGCTCGGACCGAGACGTTGCTCGTACAGCTCGCCGGGCTTACCCCACGCCGCGTCAAAGGCTGGCTGCATGCTGGCCACCACACCCAGTTCAGCCAGGGTTGCGATGTCGGCGTCGGAGATCATCTCGACATGCTCCAAGCGATGCCGGGCCGCGCGGATGCGTCGGGTCCCGAGCCTCGCCGCCGCCTGCCGCAGACCCGACACGGCGGCGGCCACCGCGTCGTCGCCGATGCAATGAAAACCAGCTTGCAGTCCAGCCTGGGTACAGGCAATCACGTGATCGGCGATCTGCTGCTCGGACAGATAGCGGGCACCACAGGTCTCGGCATCGGCGTACGGCTCGCGCAGCGATGCGGTGCGCGAGCCGATGGCACCATCGATGCAGAGATCACCCCCTAGGCCTGCCACCCCGGTTTGCTGTGCCCACTCGATGGTCGGCTCCGTGGCGAGCTCGCCCCAGTAACTCACCACGCCAACGCCCACCTCGGCTGCCACCTCTCGGACTCGAGCGAGGTCCTCGATCGGTCCAAGATGAGGCCCACCTAATTCGTGCACCGCAGCCACACCTTGGGCCGCCGCTGCGTGGAGTGCCGTGCGCGCAGCGGATCGACGTTGTTGGTCGGTGAACAGTCGGCCCAGGCTGCCGCGGCAGAGATGGTGTGCTTCGCGCGTGAGCAGCCCGTCCGCGCGATACCCGACTGCCTCCGAGACACCCGGAAGTTGATCAAGAAGGGTGGAGGAGACTACCGCGGAGTGGACGTCGACCCGGGCCAGGTAGACCGCTACACCGCCAGCGGCTCGGTCGAGCTCGCTTCGGGTCGGGGGCATCGGTTCGGGCCATGTGCGTTCATCCCAGCCCTGGCCGATGATGACGTGCGCATCCGGATGATGACGGGCGTAGGCTGCGACCCTCTCGACGACGTCATCCCGACTTCTCACATCGTGCAGACCAAGGCCCGCCATGACTTGGCCAGTCTGGATCAGATGCGCGTGCGCGTCGACAAATGCGGGCGTAAGCAGCCGTCCACGAAGATCAACTTCTGTTTGCCCGGGAGCTGCGGCTCGGGCCGCCTCATCGGTGCCGACGAAACTGATGAGATTCCCGTTGGTTACGACAGCAGTTGCTCCCGGGTGGTCAGGAGCGTAGACGCGTCCCCTGACGAAGATCACAAGTAGTCCGAGATGAAGGGGTTCGGTCAGATCTGCGGGCGGTCCTCGAACGGAATCGAAAGAACCGTCGTAGTGTCAGTGGATACCTTGGCCGCTGTTCGGATCCGACCCAGCGTGGATTCCAGATGTGCCATCGTGGGAGCTTGAACCTTCAGCAGATAATTGGCTTCGCCGGCAACGGAATAGCACGAAACAATCTCTTCGATGTGTTGCAAACGCTCCGGGGCGTCATCTGGCTGGCTTGGATCAAATGGCTTGATCGCGACGAAGGCCGTAACCATCAGACCTAACTCGGCAGAGTCGAGAATGGCGGTGTAGCCCTTGATCACGCCACGTTGCTCGAGGCGCCGAACCCGTTGCTGGGCAGCGGAGGTGGACAGGCCCGTCTCCTTGCCGATGTCTGTGTAGGACATCCGGCCGTCGCGCGCCAGCAGCGAGAGAATACGACGGTCGAGCTTCTCCATGGGGGCTATCGTGCCAGGATTCGGATGTGCGCTCACGCAAAATTATGCTTTTGGATACGGCTTCGTTGTACTTTCGCGCTTTTTATGGCGTACCTGATTCAATTCGTGGCCCGGACGGTACGCCGGTGAACGCACTCCGCGGATTACTCGACTTCATCAGCCGGCTGCTCGATGGCTACTCGCCCTCCCATCTGGCGTGCTGCTGGGACAACGACTGGCGACCCCAATGGCGAGTGGACCTGATCCCCTCCTACAAGGCACATCGGGTCGCCAAGTCAGGTGACGCGGTGGTAGCCGAGATGGCAAGCTCTGGCAACACCGCAGCCGAAGGTGTGCCTGCAGGGCTAGCAGCGCAAGTCCCGTTGATCTTGGCTGTACTCGATGCTCTGGGCATCGCCGTGGTCGGTAAAGATGGTTACGAGGCCGACGATGTGATCGGGACGCTGGCAAGCACGGCACCTATGCCTGTCGACGTCGTCACCGGTGATCGTGATCTCTTCCAGCTCGTCGACGACGAGCGTCAGGTCCGGGTGCTCTACATCGCCCGAGGTGTCGGCAATCATGAGGTCGTCGATGACACGTGGGTTCGGGCACGGTATGGCATACCGGCTGCAGCGTATGTCGACTACGCCACCATGCGAGGCGATGCCTCTGATGGCCTGCCTGGTGTTTCTGGGATTGGAGACAAGACCGCCGCCAGCCTGCTCAACTCCTACCACGATCTTGAGGGAATACTGGCGGCCGCCAGTGGACCCAAACCCAAGATCAGCGGCGCGGTGTCGGCCAAGCTTTCGGCGGCGATCGATTATCTGGCTGTTGCGCCCGCCGTGGTCGCCGTGGCCCGCGATCTTGATCTTGGCGTTACCTTCGATGATCTTGCCTGTCCGACGGCACCAGCCAAGCCTGAATTGTTTGCCGAGTTGAGTGAGCTTCTGGGACTCGGTGGAAGTGCCGGCCGCGTTGTGGCCAGCCTTGCCAAAGACCCATAGGACGCCAAGTGGCTCATCCATTGCAGCTGGGAGCGATGACCGCACGTCCTTATCGGCTCCCACTGCTGTCCAACGCCTCGCCCGCTGCGGTGATCGCCCAGCTCAGTGAAGACGACCGTCCCGGTGCGTTGTGGGGCAACTGGTTCGGCGGTGGGCTGTTGATCTTTCGCCGCCCGTTTCGGGTGGAGGAGCCGGTTGATGCCTCCGACGGATTCGGATACCTCGACGAGCAGCCAACGCTGTCGGGGTCTGAGCTGGCATCCGGCATGGTTGGCGGCGGCTGGCTCGCCTGCTTTGGATACGACGCCACGACCACGACGTTGGGTTTCTACGATTCCCTGCTGCACTGGCGGGAGGACAGTGGGTGGTTCTTTGAGTCTCTCGGTCTCAGCGGCCGCGAAGCCGAGAACTCAGCAGCGTTGCAGTACTGGACGACGATCCTGCGAGCCGCGCCAACTGCACCGATCAAGCCACTGCAGGTCGGAGTCTTCCGCGTCGCGACTGAGCCTGAGACCGCTCGAGACGGCTATCTCGCCGGCGTGGAAGAGGTCATCAACAGGATCGATCACGGCCACTTCTACCAGCTGAACCTCTGCCTCCGACTGCACGCGGATGTTGCCAGCAGCGCGCCAGTTGTGTTCGGACACCTGTGCGAACAGTTGCAGCCCGCCTTCGGTGGCCTGATCACTGGTCCGCTGAGCCACGGTGCGCCACGCATGGTCACCAGCTTCAGCCCGGAGCTCTTCCTGCGGATAAGAGACCGCACCGTCTTGACCGCTCCGATCAAGGGCACGGCACCCCGGAAGGACGCTAACAGCGCTGCGGCGCTACGTGCCTCTGCAAAGGATGCGGCGGAGAACATCATGATCGTCGACCTGATGCGCAACGACCTGTCCCGCGTCTGCCTGCCGGGCACGGTTGCTGTCCAAGAGCTGTTGGCTCTCCAACCCCATCCTGGCGTCTGGCATCTGGTCTCAGCCATTCACGGCGAGCTGAGCCAGCACACCACAACCGCACAGCTGCTCACTGCAGCCTTTCCACCCGGCTCGGTGACAGGTGCGCCCAAGATCTCCGCTCAGCAAGGGATCGCTGATCTTGAGGTCGAGGCGCGCGGCGCCTACACCGGCAGCATCGGCTTGGTCAGCCCGCTTGCTGGTGCCGACTTCAATGTGATCATCCGGAGTTTCGAACTCCACCACGATCGCCTCGAGCTTGGTGTCGGTGGCGGCATTACCGTCGACAGCGTGCCCATCCGGGAGTGGTATGAGTGCTTGCACAAGGCTGCGCCGTTGGTTGCTGCTGCTGGATCGGTCCTCGATCAGGAACTCGCGGACGAGCCGGCGCCGCCTGCGGCGGAGCTGCTGGCGTCCGGGGTGTTCGAATCGATCCTGGTGGTACGAGGGAAGATCATCCGTCTCGCCGCACACCTTGCCCGGCTGGACAGGTCCTGTCGCGAGCTGTACGGGCACGGGATACCAGATGATCTTCCAGATACGGCGTACCAGCTCGCCAGTGTCCACTCCGATCGGGGCCGACTCGCAATCCGCGTCCTTGCCCGACCCAGCGAGGGGCGGCTTGACTTCAGTCTGGACGCCAGCCCACTCGGCGCGAGGCCAGCCAGCTCGACCCTGCGCTACCAGCCTCGACCCGACCGCTCCTGGCGGCACAAGTGGCTTGAGCGCTCTGCACTTGTCGACGCTGAAGCGGCAGTCGTTCCCGCGCTGCCGTTCTTCACCTCGCGATCTCGGGCCCAGCACATCACCGAAACCAGCCGAGGGAACCTGTTCATACAAGATCAGGACGGTTTCTGGTGCACCCCGCCGCTGGACGAGCAAGTACTGCCAGGGGTGACCCGGCGTGAGGTGCTCGATCTCCTCGCGGACCGGGGGGCACCCGCGCGCATCCGGCGTTGCTCAGTGCAAGAACTACGCCAGTCACGAGGCGCCTTCTGGACCAGCAGCCTGAGTGGGGCGGTTCCGATCACCGCCGTCGACGGCACTGCGCTGCCAGACGTCTCTGAATTCACCGCGAACCTCAATGGTGAGCTCGATATTTGCTGACGTGCGACTGTCCCGCGGTAACGTCTTCTGCCGACGTGCAAACGGCATGTCGGAAGCCATGTTGTGAAGGGAAGTCCATCGATGCCCGCCTCATTCCGCCGGTTGATTCGGTCGGCCGGTCCGATGCTGCGCGCATGGTCCACTTCTGCCGTTCGCGAAGCGGGAGCTGCGGCACTAGCCATCGTGGCATGTGGCACTGCAATCGCCGGAGCTGCAGATTGGCTGGTATTCACCCTCGCTCTGCTCACTTTGGCCGTCACGGTGGTCTTCGGCTGGGAACACCGCCGGGTGTCAATCATCAGGCGCAGTCTCGAGCCCACCGGTTCCTATGTGTTGTCCCGGGTTCTGATCTCACTGGCTACGGCGGCGGCTCTCAGCAGTGAGCGCGCTACTGAGCGGGGGGCGGTGTCGGCCTGCGGCGTGTTACTCGCCCTGGCATTGGTAGCTGAATGGGTCGTTTCAAATCTCGGCACACTAGTCTGCCCGTACGCCGCCAATCTGCCGGGCATCGACGTGCGCAACTACCCGTTATTCGCTGAGCGATGGGTGTTCACGATCAACACGGCGGCGGTGGCTCTTTTCCTCGCTCTTGGGGCTGTCGCGCAGAGTGTCGCCGAGCTACCGATCTGGCCCCTGCTCGTCCCTGGAATCGCGACAGTCCTGGTGGCTGCGCTGGTCATCGGCGATGCGCTGCTCCGACTGAAATCGCGACGATCCGCTGAACGGATGCTTTCGAATGTGCTAGCCAGCTACGCGCCGACGTTCCTGCTCTACTGGGACGCTCCGCCCGGTTCATTGCACCAGATCGCGATGTGGCTGCCGTATTTGTCCCGATTGAACCGTCCCTACTTCATTGTGCTGCGGACGCCGGACACCTTTGCCGACACCGCGGCATTGGCCTCGGTGCCCGTTATCGTTCGGCGCTACGTCAGCGAGTTGGACGTCTTGATGACACCAACCCTGAAGACGGCTTTCTTCGTCAACACGGCTCCTAAGAACGCCCACATGGTCCACTACCTGGGCATCAACCAGATCCAGCTGAATCACGGCGACAGTGATAAGGCGCCGAGTTATCGACGGATTTTTCGGATGTACGACAAGAACTTCGTGGCTGGCCAAGCGGCAATAGATCGCTTCGCAAACAACGGCGTCGCCGTACCCAGGGACGCCTTCGAAATTGTCGGTCGGCCCCAGGTTGAGGGAGTCAAGGTCCAAGAGTGCCCCATCGCCACCAGAGAGTCTCCTCGAGTGCTCTATGCGCCCACGTGGTACGGCTACCTCGAGGACTCCCGCTATTCGTCATTGCCAATCGGAGCCAAGATCGTCCAAGTGCTCATTGACCGCGGTTGCGTCGTGATTTTCCGGCCTCATCCCTGGATCTGGCGGACGCCAGGTCTGGCATCGGCGGCCCGCGACATCGACGAGTTGCTCGCGACAGACGCCGCCAGGACGGGTCGCTCGCACATCTTCGGCTCCGCGGCGACGACTGGCAGCATTCTGGACACGTTCAACCAGGTGGATGCCTTGGTATCCGACGTGTCGAGTGTGATTCCGGATTTCCTTTACTCGGAAAAGCCGTTTGCACTCACCTTGATGGCTGCGGAGATGACAACTGCGGAGTTTCTTACCGACTTCCCGCTAGCGCAGGCCGGCTATCTGTTGAACTCGGATCTGAGCAACCTCGACATGGTGCTGCGGCAACTCCTGGCCGAAGATCCGGCTTGGTCGCGGCGGCGGCAGCTCAAGACCTACTACTTGGGCGACTTCCCGGCCGAAAGCTACGCCGATGGGTTCCTGGCCGCTGCGCAGAAATACGTCTAGGCTTACTGCCCGTCGCTCACTGACCAGCGGGCTGTAGAGGCTTCTGCTCAACCTGTACCGGAGATGGCGGGTTCACCGCGGCCGATTTCACAGGCCTTGGGGCGGCCAGTGACTGCAGGTAACTGACGAAGGCACGAGCCGATTCTCCGTTGTCATAGCCTCCGAGGTAATACTTCCGTCGTTCGGCGCGGATAGCTGCAAGAGGATCGGCGCCAAGCATGGCGTCGAGCGCATCATCAAGCGTCGACAGATCCCACTCGATGACGTATGCAGAACGGCTGGAGGGGAAGCGGGTTCGGAAGGTTTCGGTATCGTCCCCGGTAGCGACCATGGCGAACGGCTTCAGCGATTGCATGAAGTCCGTGACGACTCCGGATACGTCGGCAACCATCGCATCGGCGATGTTGGCGAGCTCGGCAAAGCTGGGCTTGTCCGCCGCTGCGCCCCAGCGGTGTGCGCGCTTGGTTGCCAGGGCGTCGGCTTGGAGAAGCTTGTGAATTGCGGCAATCGCCGCAGCGGACTCCGGGAGTTTGCGACGGGCCGGGTGCGGCCTGAAGATCACTGTCGCATTGCGGGCGAGCAAAGCGGAGACGATAGCTGTACCGATAGGCAGTGAGGAGTGGTTGTTCTTGTAGTCGGCGGCGTGCCAGGTCGGTGCGTACAGCACGACCGGGTTGTCGATGGTGGAGATGGGAGTCGTCACTGTCTCGATGTTTTCGATCTGGGGACGACCGAGGATCTTGAACTTCCTCGACGGAATGCGTACCCCATGTGCGGCGTAGCGATCGATCGCTGCCTGGCCCGCCACAACGAGGATGTCGTACGCGGCTGACTTCCGACGGAAGGAGACTTCCTTGTCGCTGTCGCCGTGGTGGAGCCAGATGTGCTTCACACGGCGGACCTTCATGAATCCACTGTTGTTGCCGTTGTAGACGTAGAGCGCCGCCCGGACCGTCCGTGGCAACATCGCTCGGATTGCCCGACGGCCTCCCATCGGCGCGTAGATCACCGGCATCGTGTACTTCTCAGACACGCGCTGGAACGCAACTGCGTCGGTGGTCACCACGGTGAAAGGGTGACCGGTTCTCTCTACATAAGGCACCCACAAGCCGATGTGAAATGCGGCCTGCCCGTCGTAGGGCATCGTCAGCACTGGGCGATATGCCCGAAGCGTTTCGAGAACCTTCTTGTTGTAGCGGACGAAGCGCAGGTGAGGCAGCAAAGTCACCGCCTGCATCGCTGCCGCTAACACGGCAAGAATGGTGAACACCGCTGCTGGCAATGACAGCGTGGCAGCAACGAAGCTCAGCAGAAGAAAACCGCACATCACGGCTCCGGCCCATCCATATGGCCAGCGTGGAGGCTCAACCGGCTCTTCTGGAGCTCCAGGCAGATTTCGAGCCTGCAGTTGCACCACGTCAGGGCGGGTGCGAAACCACCACACCCCAGTCAGTGCCACGACCAAGCCAGCAGCCACGAGGACGGGCATGCCCTGGGAGTTCGCCAGATACCAGCTCGCAACTCCAACACACAGCATGGTGCTGACACTCACCCGAATCCAGAACGTCCCCAACGTGCCCCGGCGAATGCTGCGTGCGAGCAGCGCCAGTTGCTGCGCGATCCCGACTGCCAGTGCCGCGGCGCACGCGAGTCGCAGCCAGAGGTTCTCCCCGGCCCACAAAGAGGTGACACCTGCGATCAACGCCAGAACGGACCATACTCGTGAACGCAAGAGCCGAGACATGTGTGCTCCTCCCCGAGTTGCTGGCTTAGACCCTATCTCTTTTAGAATCGACGCCTGCACAAATGGCTTGGTCGGGTCTCCGCCGCGGTGTCAGACACCCGCTCCAGTATGAGGGGTCTACGATGGGCGGGCCCATCGGACCGAGTGCAATGAGACAGCTCGTCACCCCATCGAAGACTGGAGCACGAGAGTGAAGACCGCCCTTATCGGGTACACCGGCTTCGTCGGTTCGAATATCGCGGCCGCGCAGGATTTCACAGACTGCTACAACACCAGCAACATCGCCGACATCCGCGGTAGGTCCTACGACCTTGTCGTGAGCGCCGCAGCCCGGGCCGACTCGCATCGAATCAACCAAAACGGCGCAGCTGATCTGGCCGAGATCGACAACTACATCGCCCTGTTGTCCGACGTCAATGCCACACAACTCGTCCTGGTCTCGACTGTCTGTATCTATCCCGGTGGCACATCCCCCGACGAATCCACACCGCTCAGCGCTGACGGCCTCACACCGTATGGGGCGAACCGCCTTCACATGGAGCAAACCCTCTGCGAGAGGTTCAACACGCTCGCCTTGCGTCTCCCACAGCTTTACGGAGCTGGTCTCAAGAAGGGAATCGTCTACGACCTGCTCAACGACTATCGGATCGAATTCATCCGACCAGAGGGCCGCTTCCAGTACTACGACCTGCGGCGACTCTGGTCCGATACTGAAAGGGCTCTTCAGGCAGGCCTCCAGACGCTTAATATCGCAACACCGCCACTCACCAGTGCGCGGGTGGCCGCTGAGTGTTTTGGGATCGACATCGCCGATCAGGTCGTCGCAGGCGAAGAGTCCGCTTTCGCCCAGATGTATACCCGCGATATGCGAACAATTCACGCGGACGTGTTCGGCGGACCACCCGGTTACATCCTGGACGAGGTCGCGGAACTGAATGCTCTGCGTGCATTCGTACGCGAATCCAGACAACCCGCCGGATCCACCAGAACGGTCTAGGCGGCGCCAGAACGAACCACGCAGGAGAGAATCCACCGAATGTATAGGTCCCACACAGTTTCCGCCATCGTCACCTGCGCCGGCCGCGGGGTGCGGTTTGGAAGCAACAAGCTACTGGTGAAGATCAGTGGTGTGACGATACTCGAGAAGACCGTTCGTGAGTTCGTGCACCCGGCCATTGATGAAGTCATCGTCACCGTCGCACCCGAGAACAGGGAGGAGTACGAGCAGATACTGGTCGAGAAAGCGTGTCTTCCGGTTACCCTCGTCAATGGCGGCGAAGAACGCTTTATCTCAGCAATGCTCGGACTTCAGGCCACCTCCGGCTCGATGATCATGGTTCACGACGGCGTCCGACCGTTCGTCAACTCCGAACTGATCATGCGGGCCCTGGATGCCGGTGTGGAATACGGTGCTGCGATGCTCGGCACACCGACCGTCGTGCAGCTCAAGCTGGTCGATGAAGAAGAGTTCATCTCAGGGTCACTCGATCGGTCGCATAGCTGGTTGGGCCAGACACCGCAGGTCTTTCTGCGTGAACTGCTCGACAAGGCCTACTCTGCAGCGATGGCTGACAGATATGCCCGTATCAGCGATGACGCGGATCTCGTCGCGGAGTACACCGGGCACAAAGTGAAGATCGTTCGCGGCGAGGACTACAACATCAAGATCACGACGCGTACGGACCTGCTGATGGCAGACCAGATCATGGCCCAGGCCGACTTCAGATAACCTCATCGGATTCGTCGTCGGCTTCGTCGTCGACCTGCGGTTCGGGATGATCACCTGGTCGGCTGAAGGCGAGCTCACCGTGGGTTCCTACGGTGACACGCAACCCCGAGTCCATTTCACGACCGTGGAAGTTGAGGGTCATGTGATAAGTGCCGGCCCGTTGCTGGACAGTTGATTCCAGCCAGGCACCGTCTTCGCGGGCGACGATCCACGCCGGTTGTCGTGGCCCATCGCCCACTGTCACGCTTCCTTCGATCTCGCTGTCGTCAGATGTCGCTACGCCGGCGAAGGGGAGCTCGAAAGCAGACGTATGTACTCGCCGCAGCGGAAGTCGGAGCGTGCCAGCCGTTCCCTTGAGCGATGAAACCGCATTGTCGGGATCTAGCGGTGCCGAGCCACCCAGGCTCCGATTTCTTTCATCCACATCAAGGCTCAAAATGCCGGCGTCGCTTCGGTACGCGATATAGACATGATCATTTCGCAGCGCACTACGGACCCGTGGAGACGTTCTCAGACCTCGCTGGTTGATTCTCCCGAGGAACTCATTGCGCGCTGTGAAGTCCCAGGAGTTTTCATCAAGAGGCCGTCCGAAGATGGCCGTACTCGGATCGAGACTTGCAGCCGCGGTGACTACCAGCTCAGGTCCATCGGCGATCTTCACACCAGGCTCGCATTCTCCCGGCAACATCCAGACCACGCCGGTGTCGCGGGCCCGGATCCCGATCGAGGTGTGGGCGCCAGCGAGCGCCGCAGTCATGTCGATTGCCTCCTCCGGCAGGGCCGCCGCGACGTCGCTGGGTAGGTCGCGCACAATCCGGTCACCGTCGTATCTGATCGCAAGCCGCGCACCGCGCGGCCCGGTCCAACGAGATTCGGCTTTCAGTAACAGGCTCCCGTCGACCCAGCGCACCGAGGTAGCGGCGCTGGTGCCGATGAGACCGGAGTCGATGCCCACCAGCTTCTCGAGAAGATCCCATCGTCCGCCGCGCACTAAGACCGCTTTGCCGAGATCCGTCGGGCTGAGACCAGCGTCCAGCTCTACGGGAATGTGGTTGTGGATGATGTCCTCGGCCATCGCTCTGACAAGCTCAAACTCCTGACTGGGCCCTTTGAACAAGCTGGTGTCGAGTCGCGCCAGGACTCTGCTTCGGTACTGATGCAAAAGCATCAGCCGCCATTGGCCCGCAAGGGTCGGCCCAGAGAGGTTCTCATTCGTCTTCTGAACGATCTTTCCCACCCAATGCCAATACTCCTCGAGGTCCTGCTGGAATGACGAGGAGGTCGTTCTCCGACCACGCACCCAGTGGTAGAAGGGCGTATCTGCCAGCACCGAGATCACCTTCGCCTGCGACGCAATGTCAAGGGCGAAGAAGACATCCTCCCAGAGCACCCTTCGTCCCTCAGGAAAGCGAATGTGGTGCTCCATCAAGAACGCGCGGCGGAAGAGCTTGTGCGGGTTGGTGGGGATCAGCGGATGGATGTCCTGACGGTCAATGGCATTTTCCATATTGCTTGTGTAGACACTGAGTCCCCACGCGGCTTGATCGGTGCGGGTCTCCTTGCCGTTCAGCACATCGGCGTGGTTCCCGGCGGCCATCGCATAACCCGCCTCCAGTGCTCGCGGGTAGAGCTCATCGTCGTGATCCATGAACAGCACATATTCGCCTCGGGCCAGCTCCAGGCCGACGTTGCGTGGCTTGCTCGGCCAGCCGGAGTGC
>JAJTCL010000259.1 GCA_021323255.1 Propionibacteriaceae bacterium
GAGTGCCGGCTGTAATCCGCAGCTAGCGCCGCGTACGAGATGACCCCGGCTATTGCAAGATCAACAGCGGGCCAGAAGCCGAGCACCGACTCTTGCGGGATCGACTGCCGCGGCTGCATCAGCACCTGCACGAACAAGTACACCGAGGCAACGAGCACCAGCCAGACCATGACCTTGCGCAGCATCCGTACGCTGCCCAGCGGGCGGATCGCCATCACTGTGGCGGCAGCTCCTGCCAAGATCACGAATGGCCAGCGCCAGGTCTGGCCCAACACGGCCACGGCGGCCGTGGAGATCACGATGATCTCCAGGGTTGCCCAGCCGACGTTCTGCGCAATGTTCAGCAGCGTTGGAACCACTGACCCGCGGCGCCCGAGCAGGCCGCGCAGCGAGACCATGGCCGGTGCACCGGTACTGGCGCCGATGATCGCCGAGGCACCGAGCAAGATCGCTCCGAGCGCACAGCCGATGACGATGGCCGCCATGGCGAGCCCCACCGACCCGGCAGTCGTCGCGATCAGTGCTCCGGTCAGTGGTCCGAACAGGCTGATGCCGAGATTGGCCCACATCGCCAGCTGATCGGTAAACCGCAGTGGCCGGGGCGGCTCAGTCGTCAGGGTGAGCGGTGCCTCGGGGGTTGGGCGTTCGGAGACGTCAGGGTTGTTGGTTGGTGTGGAGGTGACAGACATCGCAGACTCCCTACGCCGGCATTACCCGGTCAGGTTCGGTCGGTCGGCGGACCCGCGCTGTCGTACGCACTCCGCCCTCTCAGCCCACCATGTGGTGTGAGCTCCCGAAGTTGTTTGTGGCACTCCCACGCTAACACCCGGCGACAGCAGTACCCAGGTTGCTCACGCTGCGTGGGTTATTGAACTGTCAGCGCTCGATGGAGAACCCGCTGGCGGCCCAGGCGTAGAGGCCGCCGTCGAGGTTGACCGCTTCGCGGCCTTGGGCATTGAGGTATTGAGCCACCCGAGCGGAACGAGCACCGACGGCGCACACGCAGACGACTCGATCGCGCACCTCGTCCAAGCGCTGTATCAGCTGGTCCATGGGGATATGTACTGAGCCTGCGATGCGACCATCGGCCCATTCGTCCTCGGTGCGGACGTCAAGCAGCATCCAGCCTTCGCTCAGCCGCGCGGCGACCTCGCCGGGCTGAACGGTTGCCACCTGGTTCCCAAACACACGCTCACCCTAGTCGGGCGAGGATCCGTCAGCGTCGCCCGACGAAGGCCATTGCCTCGGCAACCAACCGCCGGCTGGCATCGTCGTCGACGCTCAAGGTAACCCACTGCTTCATCGGCTTGCCCTTGCCGGCATCGAACGGCAGCCCCTGGCCGGAGGAGATCAGCTCCGCGACCCGCGCGGCCGGGAGCTTGACCACGAGCCGCTCGCTGACCAGCATCGCGAAGATCGACTTATTGATCTTGATGGCTTGAGATCCGAACCCACTGCCGCCCTCCGGAACGGTCACGCCGCTGACCCCTGCGTACTCCTCGCACAGCGACTCGAACAACGCTGCCTGACTCTGCTCGCTTGACATGATCTACTTCAAAAGCTTGGACAGCCGGCGATCGGCGAGCTTCTTGCCGCCGGTCTGGCAGGTGGGACAATACTGCAGCGACGAGTCGGCGAAGGACACCTCGGCGATGGTGTCACCACAGACATCGCACTTTTCACCAGTACGCCCGTGGACCCGCAAGCCTGACTTCTTCTCGCCCTTCAAGTCTTTGGCAGCCAACCCCTCAGCGCGTTGTATGGCATCGGCAAGTTCGCCCTTGATCGCTGCGAAGAGCGTGCTGAGCTCAGCCTCGGTGAGCGAGTTCGATGGCTTGAACGGGCTCAGCTTGGCCGCATGCAGGATCTCGTCGGAGTAGGCGTTACCGATGCCGGCGATGGTCCGCTGATCTTTGAGAACTCCCTTCAACTGGGCGCGACCGGCCTTGGCCAGCACCCCAGCGAGGGCGGGCTGATCGAATTCATCAGTCAGTGGATCGGGACCCAAAGTCGCCACCATCGGAATGGACAGCGGATCGGTGACGACATAGACGGCGAGCTTGCGCTGAGTACCCGCCTCAGTGAGGTCGAATCCCGATGAATCGTCGAGGCGTACGCGTAAGGCGAGGGGGCTCTTGCTGGGTCTCGGTGGTTCATCTGGGAGAGAGTCGCGCCAACGCAGCCAACCAGCTCGTGCCAGATGGAAGACCAGATGCAGGCCTTGGGCGGAAAGGTCGAGGAACTTGCCCCGTCGAGTTACGGACTCGATTTCCAAACCATGCAGCGCCGAGAGTGGTGGATCGTAGGTCTTGAGCGCGCTGAAGGCGACGAGATCGATGCGAGCGATGCTGTGCCCGACGCAGTTGTCGGTCAGGAACCGCCCCAGCGACTCCACTTCCGGCATCTCAGGCATGGGCCCATTATGAACATCCGGCTCAGTGGCCGGGCCAGACAGGCGGGGGCAGCCGGAGGGCAACGGCGAGCCGCTGGAGGTACTCCTCTCGCGGCAGCTCTACCGCCCCAAGCGATGCCAGGTGCGAGGTCTGCCACTGCACGTCAAGCAGCCGATCATCCGCGCCGGCCCCCCGCAGCTGCTCCACCAGTGCTACGAGCGACACCTTGGACGCATCCCGACCGATGCCAGGTCGATAGAACATGGACTCACCCGCAAACAAGCCGCCGACACTGACTCCGTAAAGACCACCGGCAAGTTCCCCGCTGGGCGTCCAGGCTTCCACCGTGTGTACCACGCCGCGCTTGAAGAGCCGCTTGTAGACCCGGCGGATGTCGCGGTTGATCCATCCGCTGGGGCGGCGCCGATCGGCGCAACCGTCCAGTACGTCGTCGAATGCGGTATCGATCCGGATCTCGTAGCGCCGGATGGATTTCCGCAGCGAGTGGCTGACCCGCAGACCGTCCAACGGGATGATGGCGCGCTGCAGCGGTGAGTACCAGCCCATCAGTCCAGGCTGGGCGGGCATCGGGAAGGCACCGCACTCGTACGCCGCCAGAGCGAGCTCTTCGTTGAAGACTCGGGAGACTCCGATCAGGTCGTCATGCCGCCACAGCTCCGGCGATCCGAACGGAGAGTCCATTTCGGCATACTCCCACTAGGGCGAAGAGGCCCCTGTTGGGCCTGCTCGCGCAATCGCGCTGTATCGATTGCTCGCTGCGCTCGCGCGATTTGTTGTGTTCGCTCGCAGAGGAAAGAACGCCTCCGCTCGCAACCATGTAGATTGCTCGCTCCGCTCGCTGAGGCTGGCGCTCGTTGGCCGCTGCCTTCCTCGCTCGCTTCGCTCGCTCGTCCAGGACAGCAGCGCGCCAGCCTCCTCAGCAAGGCGGCGCGCGATTTCTCGACGCTCGCCCCCGTATTGGGCCTGCTCGCGCAATCGCGCGCTGAGATCCACCTACTTCGCCGTCGCTCGCAGAGGAAAGAACGCCTCCGCTCGCTCCATGTAGATTGCTCGCTCCGCTCGCTGAGCACGGCGGCGCGCGATTTCTCGACGCTCGCAGCCCTGGTCCGAGGGCTGACTCGGGCTCGCACGGGGTCAGGGTCACCCAGCTGGCTGAGAGGGCCACGTACGCTGGTGGTCGATACTGCTCGGCGGGCAGCGTGAAGGCATCGGGAGCCACGGATCCCGACGCAGAGCTTTTTGGAGGCCTGATGGCGACAGCGCAGGAGGTGCGCCGGACGATCGCCACCGTGATGACGCCTGTGGTGAATCTGGTCACCGCGCAAGGGGCGGGAGGCGCGCTACGCCAGGTACTCGAAATGGCCATCGATGGTTATGGACGATTGCCCAGCGCGAGGACCGCCGCTGCCCGCCACCTGCAGCGGCAGGCAGGCTCGGTTGACGAGGCCATCTCCTCGGTCATTGATCATCATGTGCGCCTCGCCTCCGCACAAGGGTTCGTAACCAACATCGGTGGCGTGGCCACACTTCCGGTGGCGATCCCAGCCAACATCACCGGCGTCGCGATCGTGCAGATCCGGATGGTTGCCGCGATTGCCCACCTGCGTGGCTACGACCTCAATGACAATCGGGTGCGCACCTCACTGGTGATGTGCTTGATGGGCGGCGAACAGGTCGCCAAGCACATCGCACAAGGAACGCTGCCGACATCGCCTATGGCGGTGGCAACTGCCCCCATCTTCGATCCTGAACTCGACCAGCTCGTGGCCGACGAGGTACTCACCGATCTCGCGGCTCGCATCGGCGGGAAGAATGTTGCACTGGCGATCGTCAAGCGGGTTCCGCTGATGGGCGGTGGCGTCAGCGCCGTCATGGACGGCATCGCGACTTACCAGATCGGCCGCTACGCGACTGGGGAGTTAGTGCGGCGTCGCTCGCTCGCGACAAATTAGGAGCTGCTCGCGCATCGCGCTCTGTTCGGTTGCGACGGTGGCCAGTCCGCCGCCGTCGTCGCTTGCAGAGGAAAGGAGACTTCGCTCACTCTCTGTTACATTGCTCGCTCCGCTCGCTGAAGCTGGCGCTGGTTAGCCGCTGCCTTCCTCACTAGTCCGAAAATAGAGGTGAGGTGGGCAGGTGGCTGGGGAACCTGGCCCGGTGCAGGTCAGGC
>JAJTCL010000260.1 GCA_021323255.1 Propionibacteriaceae bacterium
AGGCATTCGGCGTCCAGCGGTTGCACACTCAGTACCAAGTCCGCCTCGTCAAAGGGATGCTCGGTGACCAAGGCACCAGCTGCCTCGTAGGCAGTGTCAGCCAGGAAGGCCGCCGCGCCGGCGCCGGCCTGCACCGCAACGTCGTAACCGGCGGCCCGTAGCTTTCCCACGAGGTCAGGAACCAGCGCAACGCGGGCCTCGCCGGGAGCCAACTCCCGGGCTACCGCGATGCGCACATCACGAACCTAGTGCACGCGGACTTGTCAGAATCCAGTTGAGCTATAGCTCAACTGGATTCTGACAAGTCGGCTTCTCGAGTTAGCGGACCTTGACCTTGATGGAGTGGTAGCCAGTCGCCCCATTGGGCATTGGCGGAGCGACCTCGGCGACCTGGAGCTTGCCAGTCGCATCGATGGCTCGGACGGTGAGCGTGTGCATACCGGAGGTTGCCGGCCACTCGAATTTCCACTGCCGCCAGGTGTCAGGACCGCTGGTGTCGGCGAGCTGCGCCGGCTGCCAAGCGGCCTGATCAACCTGTACCTCGACAGCCGAAATTCCGGTGTGCTGGGCCCAGGCAACACCGGCAACGACAACCATGCCAGCATCGACGGTCGATCTGCGTGGGACGTCGATCCGCGAGGCGAGCTTGATCGGAGCGCGCGGCGCCCAGCCGAGCGGTGTCCAGAAAGCCTGCTCTTCGGCGTAGGTGGTGACCCGCAGCGAGGTGACCCATTTCGTCGCGGACACATAGCCGTAAAGGCCCGGAACGACCATGCGGACCGGGAATCCGTGCTCGATCGGTAAAGGCTGGCCGTTCATGCCGATGGCCAAGATGGCCTCCCGTTTTGGGTCGGTGAGGGCCGAGAGCGGCGTACTGGCACTCCAGCCATCGTGACTCTTGGAGAGCACCATGTCGGCGCCCGCGAGAGGCCTCGCCTCGGCAAGGAGCTCGCGTATCGGATATCCCAACCACAATGCGTTGCCGGCCAGATCGCCGCCGACCTCATTGGAGACGCAGGTCAGTGTGGTCAGGTGCTCCACAAGCGGTTTGGCGGTGAGCTCGGCATAGTTGATCTGAATGGGGTTCTGCACCATCCCGGTGATCCTCAGGGTCCAGGTTGCGGGATCGATCATCGGCACCTGCAATGCGGTGTCAATCCGGTAGAAGTCCCGATTGGGGGTCACGTACGGACTCAGTCCCTCGATACCGAAGTCGGCACCCGGCGGCGGTCCAGGCTTAGGTTTCGTGGGCGTTGGCAGCTGCAGGTTCTCGCGCACGGTCTGGACCGCTGAAGACGCCCTGGTCAGGAGCTGGCCGGTGATTGCGGCGACCGCCGAACCGGCCCCGACGAGGATCGTCCATGCCAGGAAGTTTCGCCGGGCGGTGGATTGAGCCTCGCCGTCCTTGGCCACTGCATCCTGCGGCGACCACTGGTGCAGCTTGCTGATCAGCGCGCTCAAGATCATGTAGCCCAGCAGCAGGCCAACGATCGCCGGCACGTAGGCGCTGAGCGATACACCCGGCTGCGCGCTGATTCCGATCAGCCCAAGCGCTGCCACTGCCGCGAACACTGCGGCGCCTGCAAAACGCCGACGCCACTCCAGCTCACCGGCCAGGGCGCAGATGATCAAGACTGTAGCGACAATGAGGGCGAGCAGCACCGGCTTGTCGGCGAAACCGAGGGCCTCTTTTCCGAAATTGACCAGCGGCGCAGGCAGCAGGTTGATGATCAGCTCGCCGACCGCAGGCACTGGCGAGCCGCCCGGCGCGATGAGCCAAGCCGCCAGCCCGGCGAGACCGAGACCGGCCAGCCCGGAGACGGCTCCCGCGAGCCGCGCCCACCAACGGGCGGCGCGTGTCACCTCTCGGTCGTCCCGCCTGTGCACCACCCCATCCTGCGCCCGTACTGGTAACCGGACAACGAGCCTGTGCTTACGCAACCCTCACGTGGCCGAGCGACGGAGTGCCGTCAGTACCTTGGCACCATGCGCCAGGACTCCCCAGGTTGCGTCGACTATTACCCGGGTTGGCTGGAGGACGCTGATCGATTGTTCGCAGTGCTTCAGGATCAGATTGCCTGGGAACGACACGAGCTCACGCTCTATGGACGCACCATACCGACGCCGCGGCTCACGGCCTGGATGGGAGACACTGCGTACCGCTACTCCGGCATCGTCAATGAGCCGACCCCATGGCCGGAGGCCCTGGCGAGTCTGCGGGAGCGTCTACGCCAGGAACTGGGTGTCGGCTTCAACTCATGCCTGGCCAATCTCTATCGGGACGGCACCGACTCGATGGGCTACCACAGCGACAACGAGCCCGAACTGGGTCCGCGACCGACTATTGCCTCGATCAGCCTCGGCGATCGGCGGTGGTTTGTGCTGCGGCATCGGACCTCCGGTAAGCGATGGAGTTGGGACCTAGGTCAGGGCGACCTCCTGGTCATGCGTAATGAGTCGCAGAGTGACTATGCGCACGCTGTTCCCAAGACCACGCGCCCGGTGGGGCCTCGGATGAACCTCACCTTCCGATGGTTCCAGGCCCAGGCGCTGGAAAGTTCACGCTAGCCGCCCCGTCATCATGCGGTTCAAGCGTGAATCCTGAGTCAAACGCTGGCCTGGAGGGAAGTTTTCAGCGAATTTCGCCCGAGCATTAACATCGGGACACTTTTTGAAGCCATCGGTAAGTGTGAGGGCTTTACAGAATGACATTCAGCGAATCCTGGCGACCGAGGGTGTGATCTCCCGGCGCGATCATCCCGAACTGACCGGTGCGATCGACCGGCAGGTTCGCAACGGCACCCTTCGGCCGGTCCTGCCTGGCGTCTACGCCGCTCCGGAGATGTGTGACTCAGTCCGAACACGGATTCTTGCGGCGATGCGCTGGGATCCGGACGCAATCTTGATCGGACGGGCTGCCGCCTGGGCCTCATTCTGGCCAGAGATTCGCGTGGCCAGCGTCACCTGCAGCGTTAGGCACCAGCGCTACCCGCAGCGCGGATATGAGTTCACGCGGCGGCGAATTTCAGCAGAGCTTGTCGTCACCCGGTCAGGACTGCGCCTCACCTCCCCGGCGCTGACAGCGCTGGATCTGTGCGCGACGGTTGGTGGCGATGCGATCGATCAGGCATTGCGGACCCGAGCGACGACCCTCGCACACCTACAAGGAGCCATGGAGCTCACTGCCGCACGGGTTGGCAATCCCACACGGCGCAGGTTGCTACTGGAATCGCGGGCCGAACCTTGGTCGAAGGCGGAGCGCCTCTTCCATCGCTTGCTGCGAGACGCCGGCATCACCGGATGGCAAGCAAACCGGCCAGTTGTGCTGCGCGGCTCGACGGTCTATATCGATGTGGTGTTTCGCCGCCTCAAGCTGGTCATTGAGATTGATGGCCGTTTGTATCACACCGGAGCCGAAGTCTTCGAGACCGACCGACGCCGGCAGAACCTCCTCGTCTTGGACGGCTGGTGTGTGTTGCGGTTCACCTGGGCCATGATCGAGGAGCACCCGGAGGAGGTCATCGCCATGATGCGCGAGGTACCCGAGATACTCGCCGCCGCCCAGTCCTGAAGAGCGCTCAGAACGATCTCGGACCGGGTGGTGCCGCTCCGGCGCCCACAGGGACCCCGGGGCGTTCCTCCTCCGGCTCCTCGATAGCCGCGGTGAATTGCGAGTTGTAAAGGTCGAAGTAATGCCCGCGGGCCTCGAGCAGCTCCTGATGGGTACCTTGCTCGACGATTTGGCCGTTCTCCATCACCAAGATCACGTCGGCATCCCGGATGGTGGAGAGCCGGTGGGCGATGACGAAGCTGGTCCGATCGGACCGCAGCGCCGCCATGGCGTGTTGCACCAGCACCTCGGTCCGGGTGTCGACCGAGCTGGTCGCCTCGTCCAAGATCAGGAGTGCCGGGTCGGCCAGGAAGGCTCGGGCGATGGTGATCAGCTGCTTCTCGCCAGCACTGATATTGCTGGCTTCTTCATCGAGCACCGTGTCATAGCCATCCGGCAACGCGTGCACGAAACGATCAACGTAGGTCGCTGCAGCTGCAGCATGGATCTCCTCCTCGGTGGCTGTCGGCCGACCGTAGGCGATGTTCTCTCGGATCGTCCCGTGGAACAGCCAGGTGTCTTGGAGCACCATGCCGATGTTGGCCCGCAGCGCCGACCGCGGCACGGTGGCAATGTCCACTCCGTCTAGTGTGATGCGACCGCGGTCGAGCTCATAGAACCTCATGATCAGGTTGACCAGCGTGGTCTTGCCGGCCCCGGTCGGGCCGACGATGGCCACCGTGCTGCCTGGCTCAGCCACCAAGGACAGGTCAGTGATGAGTGGGTCTCTACGCTTTTCCGAGGGGTCAAGGGGGTCGCTCCCCAAGCTGTTGTCGGGGTCGTAGGAGAACCAGATGTGCTCGAAGGCCACCCGCCCGCAAGTCGGGTTGAGTGAGCTGGCCTCTTCCGGGACTTGCTCTTCTTCGTCGAGCACCTCGAAGACCCGCTCTGCCGATGCGACACCGGACTGCAGCAGGTTCGCCATCGAGGCCAGCTGAGTCAGCGGCTGGGTGAACATTCGCCGAGGTTCATCGTGCCGCTGGCCACCCGGAGACCACCCACCACGGCGATCGCCACGTAGTTGAGGTTTCCAATGAAGAACATCGTCGGCATGATCAAACCGGATACGAACTGAGCGCCGAAGCTGGCGCGGTACAAGGTCTGGTTCCGCTCCCCGAATACCGCCTCGACCTCGCGCTGCCGGCCGAACACCTTCACCAGCGAATGCCCGGTGAACGCCTCCTCGATGTGCCCGTTCAACTCCCCTGTGGACTTCCACTGTTGGATGAAGAGCTTCTGCGCGCGCCTGCCGATCAACGCCGTCACCGAGATCGCCACCGGGATCGTGATCAACGCGATCAGTGCCAGCACCGGAGAAACGACGAACATCATCACCGTGACACCGGTGACGGTGAGCAGCGAGGTGAGCACCTGACTCAGCGTTTGTTGCAGCGCCTGTGAGATGTTGTCGATGTCGTTGGTCACCCGGCTCAAAAGCTCGCCGCGGCTCTGCTTGTCAAAGTAGCTGAGTGGCAGCCGATTGATCTTCTCCTCGACCTGGCTACGCAGGGCGTAGACCGAGCGCTGCACTGCGCCGTTCAACAGGTAACCCTGTACCCACAAGAACAATGACGCCACCAGGTACAGCACCAATGCCAGCAGCAGGAACTGACTCAGTGGCGTGAAGTCGATGCCCTGCCCTGGTATCACATTCAGCCGTTCGACCATCTCGGCGAACTTGTCATTGCCCTGAGCGCGCAACTCGGCAACTACCTGTTCCTTGGTTGCCCCGCCTGGCAGGTTCTTGCCCAATACGCCGGTGAAGATCACGTCGGTAGCCATGCCCAAGATCCTTGGTCCCAGCACGTTCATCACAACGCCCGCGACCGCCAACAGCACAGCCAGACTCAAGATCAGCCGCTCCGGTGCCAGGTGCCCCAGCAACCGTCTGAGCGAGGGGAAGAAGTTCAGCGACTTCTCGACCGCACGCTGCTGGCCGAACATGCGCCCGCTGCCTGCCGGCGGCGCATATTTCGGCCGCTCTGGAGCCTTGCGCACCGGCTGCCCATTGCCCGCAGCGAGGGCTGAGCGCGTCGGGTTGGTTTCGCCGTTCCCGCTCACGCTCGCAGCTCGCCGACGCAGCTCGCCGCTGGGGCTGGAGGGCGCTTCGCTCCCGCCCTTTGATTCGTGGGGCTGGTGGTCGCTTCGCTCCCGCCCTTTTGTCATGCTGCAGCCTCTTCTGCGCTGAGCTGGGAATCGACGATCTCCACATAGGTAGCACAGCTTGCGAGAAGCTCCTCGTGGGTACCGCAGCCGACGATCTCGCCGTGCTCTAGTACAACGATTTTGTCCGCGTCGGCGATCGTCGCCACCCGCTGCCCGACGATGATCACTGCGGCGTCGGCCGTTTCCCGTTTCAACGTCGCGCGGAGCCGAGCGTCGGTGGCCACGTCCAGCGCTGAGAAGGAGTCGTCGAAGACATAGATTTCCGGCCGCTTCAGCAACGCCCGTGCAATCGACAGGCGCTGGCGCTGGCCGCCAGAGACGTTGGTGCCGCCCTGGGAGATGGACCCCTCCAGCTGGCCGGGCATCTCGCGTACGAAGTCCTCAGCCTGAGCCACCCGAAGCGCCCGCCACAGCTCTTCATCGGTAGCATCCGGCTGGCCGTATCGCAGGTTGCTGGCGACGCTGCCCGAGAAGAGGAAGGCCTTTTGCGGCACCAATCCGATCCGGCTCCAAAGCAGCTCAGGGTCGCAGTCTCGCACCTCGACGCCATCCACCTTGACCGAACCGCCGGTGGCATCGAAGAGCCGTGGGATCAGCGAAATCAGGGTGGATTTGCCGGCGCCGGTGGAACCGATGATCGCAGTCGTCTGTCCAGGTTCAGCGGTGAACGTGATCTTCCGCAGCACCGGCGATTCCGCTCCAGGATAGGTGAAATCGGTGTCCTGGAAGGAAACCACGCCCGCGGCCCGCAGCTCGGTGACCGGATGCTGCGGCGGCACCACTGAGGAGTTGGTCTTCAAGACCTCCTGGATCCGTTCGGCGCTGACCGCAGCCCGCGGCGCGATCATCAGTAGGAAGGTCGCCATCATGACCGACATCAAGATCTGAATCAGGTAGGTCAGGAAAGCCGTCAGCGCCCCGATCTGCATCTCGCCGGCATCGATGCGCCAGGCACCAAACCACAACACTGCAACGCTGGAGATGTTCATGATGAACATCACGATCGGAAAGATCGAGGCCATGTACCGACCCGCGGAAGTGGCCGTGTCGGTGAGTTCGGTGTTGGCACGTGCGAAACGCGCTGTCTCGTACGGTTCGCGGACGAACGCGCGAACCACCCGGATGCCGGTGATCTGCTCCCGCAGGATCCGGTTGACATTGTCGATCCTGGTCTGCATCAGCCGGAACAACGGACCCATCTTGCGGATCACCAGATAGATCGACAACGCGAGCACCGGCATCGCGACTGCAACCAGCCACGACAGCCCCACATCAGTGCGCAGCGCCATGAAGATGCCGCCGATCATGGTGATCGGCGCTGCCACGAACATGGTGCCGCCCATCAGCACCAGCATCTGCACCTGCTGTACATCGTTGGTGTTGCGAGTGATCAACGTCGGCGCACCGAAGTAGTTGAGTTCTCGGGAAGAGAAGGAGAGCACGCGTTTGAACAGTGCCTCTCGTACGTCATGGCCGAAGCTCATCGCCGTTTTGGCGCCCAGGTACGTGGCCCAGATGGAGCAGCCGACCTGGACCAACGCAACGCCGAGCATGATCGCGCCGGTACGCCAGATGTAGCCGGTGTCACCCTTGGCCACGCCCTCATCGATGATCGCCGCGTTCAGGCTTGGCAGCAGCAGCGCAGCCATGGTGCCGGCGAGCGACAAGATCAGCAGTCCCACAATTGGACGCTGGTAGCGAGCGAGGTAGGTGCGGAGCAGCCGGATCAGCATGATGCCCGCTCTCCATCTGGTCCCGGGCGCCGGCGGATGCCGTACAGAACAAGATCAACGATCTGCTGCGGTTGGGCGAGGCGCTGATCACCGAGAATGGGATGAGTGATGGAAAAGGTGATGGTCCGCAGAGCGCTGGCTGCCTCCATGACGTC
>JAJTCL010000261.1 GCA_021323255.1 Propionibacteriaceae bacterium
GCTGAAGCGCAGGGGCTGCTGTTCGATGGCGACTTCTCGCCACTGCCGATTGATTTGGGCTTCCGCGGACCGGTGGCCTGCAGCGCGGCCGGTATCACTTATCGACAGCTCGACTATTGGGCGCGTACCGGCCTCGTGGTGCCGGAGGTGCGGAGCGCATCCGGATCCGGTTCACAGCGTCTCTACAGCTTCCGCGACATATTGATCTTGAAGGTGATCAAGCGGCTGATCGATGCCGGCATTTCGCTGCAGCAGATTCGCACTGCGATCGAGCATCTGCGCGCCCGCGGTGTCCAGGACCTAACCCAGGTCACCTTGATGAGTGATGGGGTCTCGGTCTTCGAGTGCACCTCCGACGATGAGGTGATCGACCTGCTTCGTGGCGGCCAAGGCGTCTTCGGCATCGCGTTGGGCGGCGTCTGGCGTGACATAGAAGGGACGCTGTCGGAGCTGCCCGCTGAGCGCGCCGAGGCTGATGAGCCGCGCCTATCCCAGGACGAGCTTTCGCAGCGTCGTCAGGCACGAGCCACCTCTTGAGGAGGTAATCTGGGCGCTGCTGGAACGGCGGCGCGGGAGAGTCCACCACCTCAAATCGAGCCGGTGGCGCCGAAGGGGCAACATCCCCGGAACCTCTCAGGCAATCAAGACCGCGTGCGCTATTGCAACTCTGGAGCCGCTGGTAACAGAGGGGGAACGCTGCTCGCGAACGCGAGGGCACCTACCTGTGTACGCGCGAAAGAAGTTTCAATGACCGCCACTCTTCCAGACACCCAAGTGAGCTCGCTCCCGGCGCAGCGGTTCAGCACTCGTCATATCGGGCCCCAGGCGGAGGACCGAGAGAAGATGCTTGCCGCCCTCGGGCTGCCTGATCTGGAGCAGCTCGTCGAACAGTCACTACCACGGTCGATCCGCAGCACTGAGCCACTGGCCCTACCGCCCGCACTATCGGAATCGGAGACGTTGGCACTGCTGCGCAACCTCGCCGGCCGCAATCAGCCACTGACGGCGATGATCGGCCTCGGCTACCACGGCACAGTGACGCCTTCGGTGATTCGCCGAAACGTTCTCGAGTCGCCTGCCTGGTATACCGCCTATACGCCATACCAGCCCGAAATCAGCCAGGGCCGGCTCGAAGCCCTGCTCAACTTCCAGACGGTGATTTCAGATCTCACCGGGTTGCCCACGGCAGGAGCGAGCCTGCTTGACGAGGCAACCGCCGTAGCCGAGGCCATGACACTGGCTCGGCGCAGCGTCAAGAGTGGTCAGGTGATCTTGCTCGATGCCGACACCCTGCCGCAGACGATCGGGGTAGTGACCACCAGAGCGGCTGCGCTGGGGATCGACGTTGTCGTCGCCAGCAAGCCATTGGCGGAGGCAGTCGAGGACATGGACCTGTTCGCCGTCGTCGTGCAAACCCCCGGCGCCAGCGGCCGGCTCGCCAGCACGGAGGAGCTGCGGACCATCGCGGATCGAGCACATGCCAGCGGCGCGATGGTGATTGCGGCCTGCGACCTGATGGCGTTGTCGCTGACAACGCCGCCCGGAGAATGGGGTGCGGACGTGGCAGTCGGGTCGAGCCAGCGTTTCGGCGTGCCGCTTTTCTACGGTGGGCCGCACGCGGGATTCATGGCCGTCCGCGCCGGCCTGGAACGCACCTTGCCGGGTCGGCTCGTCGGGGTCTCCAGAGATCGCGACGGCACGCCCGGCTTCCGTTTGGCACTCCAGACCCGAGAGCAGCACATCCGCCGCGAGAAGGCGACCTCGAACATCTGCACAGCGCAGGTCCTGCTGGCCGTGACCGCCAGCATGTACGCCGTCTATCACGGGCCCCATGGGCTACGCGAGATCGCGAATTCCATCCACGGCAACGCCGTCAGGCTCGCCGGTGATCTTGTCGGCGGAGGGATCCGGGTAGTCCATGACTCTTTCTTCGACACCGTGCTCGCCGAGCTGCCGGGACGGGCCAACGTCGTGGTTGCCGCGGCCCGGGCGGCGGGAATTCACCTTCGGCTCGTGGACGAAGATCATGTCGGCGTATCCGTGGGCGAGGACGCCACCGCCGCTCAGCTGCATGCGGTGCGTGCCGCGTTCGGTGTCACCGAAAGCCAGGTGCGGCTGTTCGAGCACAACCTGATGGGGCGGGAGCGTACGACCTCCTACCTCACCCATCCCGTTTTCAACACTCACCACAGCGAAACGGCAATGCTTCGCTACCTACGGGCGCTCGCGGATCGGGACCTGGCGCTGGATCGCGGGATGATCCCGCTCGGTTCCTGCACGATGAAGCTCAACGCGACAACGGAGATGGAACCGATCTCGTATCCCGGTTTTGCCAACCTGCATCCGTTTGCCCCAGTCGAGGACGCACAGGGCTATCTGGCCTTGATCGAAGTGCTCGAATCCTGGCTGGCCGAGCTCACCGGCTACGCCAAGGTATCGATTCAACCGAACGCCGGCAGCCAGGGTGAACTCGCCGGGTTGCTGGCCATCCGCGCCTACCACGAGTCGCGTGGTGATCAACAGCGTCGCATCTGTCTGATTCCTTCGTCGGCACATGGTACGAACGCCGCCTCAGCAACCATGGCGGGCCTGAAGGTTGTCGTGGTCAAGGCTGCTGCCGATGGTGCTATCGACTTGGCGGACCTGCGAAACAAGATCACCGAATATCATGAGCAACTTGCCGCGATCATGGTGACCTATCCCTCTACGCACGGCGTGTTCGAGGAAAGCATCGTCGAGCTGTGCGACATGGTTCACGACTCCGGTGGTCAGGTATATGTTGACGGAGCCAACCTGAACGCAGTGCTCGGACTCGCGCGTCCGGGCAGTTTCGGCGCCGACGTGAGTCATCTGAACCTTCACAAGACTTTCTGCATCCCGCACGGTGGCGGCGGCCCGGGCGTTGGACCGGTGGGTGTGGCTGCGCATCTTGCACCCTTCTTGCCCAACCACCCGTTGCTTGTCAGCGCAGGCCCGAGGACGGGCATCGGCCCCATCTCGGCGGCTCCGTACGGTTCGGCTGGCATCTTGCCGATCAGCTATGCCTATATCGCGATGATGGGGGCCGACGGATTGACCTCGGCGACCGAACATGCCCTGCTCGCGGCCAACTACGTCGCAGAACGACTCCATGATCACTATCCGGTGCTGTACGCCGGGCGCAACGGAAGGGTCGCCCACGAATGCATCCTGGATCTGCGGCCACTGACCAAGATCACTGGCATCACTGTGGATGATGTAGCCAAACGGCTCATCGACTACGGCTTTCACGCACCCACCATGAGCTTTCCTGTGGCAGGCACGCTGATGGTCGAACCCACCGAGTCAGAACCCCTGGAGGAGATCGACCGCTTCTGCGACGCCATGATCAGCATCCGTAAAGAGATCGCCAAGATCGAAGCGGGGGAGTGGCCCCGGGATGACAACCCGCTGGTCAATGCGCCGCACACGCAAGCTCAGGTGACCTCTGAGGATTGGCATCACCCGTATCCGAGAAGGGCCGCGGCCTTCCCGGCAGGGCTTCATACTGGTCCGCTCTACGCCCAAGGCTTCGATAAGTACTGGCCACCGGTCGGCCGCATCGATGGCGGTTTTGGCGATCGCAACCTTGTCTGCATCTGCCCTCCGCCGGAGGCGTTCGAGTAGCGAGCAGACGTCATTGGCGTGCTCGATCAGGTTTCCTGCCCTGCTACTTCGTTGATCCGATGTGCCAGCTCGAAGTCATTCGTGGTGAGGCCACCCTCGGAATGTGTGGAGAGCACCAGGGTCACCTTGTTCCACCGGATGTCGATGTCTGGATGGTGATTCATCAGCTCCGCCTCATGCCCGACCTGATTCACGAAGTCCAGAGCCGCGACGAAGTCAGTCAGCTCGTACGTCGCGGCAATGGCTGGGTCATCGCCGTCGGCGCGGCGCCAGTTCGGCAGTCCCGCCAGCTGCTGGGACACCTCGGAATCTGTCAACAGTGGGCTCATAGCCTCAGCCAAGGCGCGGCCAGAGTGACTGTCAAGAGCTAGCCTGGCGAGTTGGCCGCCTCCGATAGCGTCGACCGGAGGAACGGACGTCAGCGGAGAAAAGGGAACCGAAATGGTTGCGATGCCGGCGCGCATCGAGCGGCTCAAGCAACGGCCTTGGATCGCGCACATGGTGCGGACCGTGGAACGCTACCTCAGCCGGCTCGGCTCACAGTTCGCCGCAGCGACCACCTACTTCTCGGTGCTAGCGATCGTCCCGATCATGATGGTGGCTTTTTCGATCACCGGGTTTGTGCTCACCGTCGTGCAACCCGGGCTCCTCGACGACGTTGCCGACGCTGTTGCGAAGGGCCTTGGCGGCGCCGATGCCGCTACCCGCGAAAAGATCTTGAAGCTTGTGGACAATACCCTCAGTTCGTTCTGGGCCATTGGCATCGTCGGCCTGGTTGTCGCCCTCTACACCGGCGCCAAATGGATGGGCCACTTGAAGAATGCGGTGCGCACCCAGTGGCGACCCGGATTCGACCTTCGGCCCCAAAAGGTC
>JAJTCL010000262.1 GCA_021323255.1 Propionibacteriaceae bacterium
GCTTCGGTTTGAGCGAGCTTGGCTCTGATGTCTTTGGTGGCTGAGCGCTCGGCGGCAAAGGACAGAAAAGGCACCGTCCCAGCCAGTGCGATCAAGATCAGCCGCTGCCAGCTCCACCTCGCCTTCAGCCCTAGGTCGACGGCCGTGATGAGCAGGATCATGTACAGATAGCCGTGCGGGATCGCGGTCCAGGTCACCACGTGTGGATTCCCGCCCAAGTACTTCAGCGGCAGGCCGACGCACACCAGAACCACGAGCAAAGTGCCCACGACGTACGCCATGATCCGGTACCGGATCCACGCATTGCGCATGGGGTGAAGCCTATGTCGGCTCTACCGCACGTTCCGATGTGATCTCAACCTCACAGCTCGCCGCTGGGGCTGGTGGTCGCTTCGCTCCCGCCCAGATTTTCCTCGGTGTCGTTACGCCCGATATCTCGAGCGATTCGAAATACCATGAAGAGCGTGAACGCGGCAAACAGCCACCATTGCATCGAGTACGCCGCGTTACGCAGCCGCCCGGGCGCCTCGGGGAGTTCCAAGACAACCGGTGTCAACCCCTGGCTTGCGGCGTCAGCGCTGGACAGGTTGACGTACCCGCCGATCATCGGTCCTGGCCATTGCTGCGCCAAGGCCGGCAACCGAACGGACGCTATCTGGCCGCTCGGCAAATCAGCCTCGGGCAGATGCTCCTCGGTGGGAAGCAATACCCCAACCTGCTGAACCGGACCGCTTGGCGGCGCTGGAGCATTCGGGTCCGCAGTGATGCCGCGCACGACCGCCACTACGCTGCCGTCGGCCTGCTGCAGACCCGTCAATACCCGGAACTGCCCGTCGTCGGTGGGCACCAGCAACTGCAATGCCGGATCGTAGCTGCCTTGAACGGTCACTGACCGCCCATAACCGTCCGTCGCCGGCTCCGCGGCGCGGGCCACCGAGCCGAGCGGAACCGGCGGAGCTGACGCCCGGCGCTCCGCAGCCTCTGCCCCCTGGGCGTCGTACACGCCAAGCTGCCAAAAGCCGAGCGCCACCATGACCCCCGCCAGACCGATGCCGACGGCGATGACCAGGCCCTGCTTGAGGTAGGTCATGTGGACTGTGTCTTCAGTACGCCGCCAGTGAGATTGCAAGAGTTCTCTGCTCGCGCGGCGCCCCTGGAAGGTGGTGCCGTCGTCCCTCTTCCCGAGCCGACGGTATTGAATCTGCTCGCTCCGCTCGCGGACGTGTCTCGCTCATCACTCCTCCGATCACTAGCGGGCGCCTATCGACGCTCGCAGAGGATCGGTCTTGCCTCCCCGAGCTGAGGCCGCATGGACCAGGTCGGCACACATCTTCCCCAGGCTCCAGCCAGCGGTTTCAATTGCCAACGGCACCGCGGACGTCTCGGTCATACCAGGTGACACGTTGACCTCCAAGAAGACCGGCTCACCGTCCGAAGTGAGGATGAGGTCGGTTCGGGAGAGGTCCCGCAGGCCGAGCGCCCCATGCACCCGCAAGGCCGCGTCGGCACAGCTGTTCGCCACGTCGGGGTCGAGCTCAGCCGGGCACAAAAAACGGGTCGCGCCCGCGGTGTATCGGGCCGTGTAGTCGTAGACACCAGATTCCGGACGGATCTCCACAGCAGGAAGCGCGATCGGACCGCGGCCCCGGTCAACCACGGCCACCGTCACCTCCGTGCCCTCGATGAACTCTTCGATCACTGCAACTGAGCCGTACGCGTACGCCCCGACCATGGCCGCTGGAAGCTCCTCGGGCCGGGTGACTTTGCTACATCCGAGCGCGGATCCACAGCGGGACGGCTTGACCATCATGGGGAAGCCGAGCTGGTCGCCGAGAGCCCTGACCAGGACTTGGGCGCCCAGCTCCCGGAATGTCTCGTACGGCAACGCCACCTGGGTAGGCGTACGGATGCCCGCGGCACCGATCACGGTGGTGGCGATCGACTTGTCGAACGCCACCCGGCAGGCCGAACCGATGGAGCCGACAAAGGGCACGCCCAGTAGGTCGAACACCTCGCGCAGCGACCCGTCTTCACCGGCCTCACCATGCAAGACAGGAAAGACCACCGAACCGCTCAGCTCTGCGAGCCGGGAAAGCAAACTGGTGTCGACATCGGACTCCACGACCTCATAACCTCGAGATCGCAGCGCCTGGCTTACCCGGCGCCCGGAGCGCAACGACACATCTCGCTCGTGTGACAGACCTCCCGAGAGCACGACCACTGTCGGCAGGTATCCGTTGTCGGCCACCCTACTCCTTCTTTCATGATCATCAGATTATGATCGACATCGATCAAGATCAACTTCAGTCCGGCACCATGATCATCAGGTCTGATCGGGACCTGGCGCCTCACGGGGCCCGAGTGCCAGGCGGCCACTTTCGGGCTCAACGGCGGTACCGAAGATCTCGAGCATGCGCGCCTCGTACTCCAGCACCTCGCCCAGCCGGCGGGTGCCTTCGATGATGCGCTCTGGCGTTGGGAAACAGTACGACAACCGCATATGCCGGCTGCCCAGGCCATCGGCATAAAACGCGGTCCCGGGGACGTAGGCGACTCGAGCAGTGACCGCGCGCGGCAGCATGGCGTGCGAGTCGATCCCTGGAGGCAGGCTCAGCCAGACGAAGAAGCCGCCTTCCGGCTTGGTCCAGCTGGTGCCCGCTGGCATGTGGCTGGTGAGTCCAGCCATCATCGCGTCGCGGCGCTCCCGGTACATCTCCCGGAAAATCTTGATCTGGCCGCGCCAGTCGTGGTTCATCAGGTAGGCGGTCACCGCGTACTGGGAGAACACCGGCGGGCAGAGCGTTGCTGCTTCTTGAGCGAGCACCAGCTTCTCTCGCACTGCATGCGGCGCAAGCACCCAGCCCACCCGGAAGCCCGGTGCAAAGGTCTTGGAGAACGAGCCGAGGTAGATCACGTGATCATCGTTGAGTGACCGCAGCGGTGGAATGGGGTCGCCGTCGAAGCCGAGCAGTCCGTACGGATTGTCCTCCACAACCAGCAGGTCTGCCTGCTCGGCGATGCGGAGCAGTTCTATCCGCCGATCCAATGGTTGTGTCACGCCAGCGGGGTTGTGGTAGCTGGGAATGGTGTAGAAGAACTTGACCGTACGCCCCGCAGCGCGCAGCGCCTCGATCGCCTCGGTGAGCGCCTCGGGATTAAGGCCCTGATCATCCATGGCGACATGGACAACCTCGCACTGATAGGAGCGGAAGACCCCGAGTGCACCGACGTAGCTGGGTGCCTCGCACAACACCACGTCCCCGGGATTGCAGAAGATCCGTGTCAGCAGGTCCAGGCCCTGCTGCGATCCCACAGTGACCATCACATCGTCCGGATGGGCCGAGATGTCCTCCAGTCTCATGACCTCACAGATGGCTTCCCGAATGGCCGGCTCACCCTGACCGGAGCCGTATTGCATGGCACGCCGGCCGTCGTGGAGCACTAGATCGTTGAGGGCGTCGCCAACCACGTCCAAGGGCAGGTCGGTGATGTTAGGCATGCCGCCGGCGAGCGAGACGACTTCTGGGCGATTGGCAACAGCGAAGAGTGCGCGGATCGCCGATGCCGTCATGCCGTGTGCCCGGGCCGCGTACCGGTCGATGTAGTCGTCAAGACGGGTGTCTTGGCGTCGCAGCCGCTCCAGCACCGGTTCCTCGGGCTCAGGTGGGGAAGTCTGACTCACAACACAAGCGTGCCTCATTCACCTGGTCGCCTGCATCTTCAGCTCTCGCCTACCATGAATCCATGGCAAAGCCCGAGGGCAAGCGGCGTATGCGGTGGTCACTATGGCTCGGCGCCGGGGTGTTCTTCGGTCTCGCCTTAGGCTTCGCGTTCGGACTAGCCAGGCCGCGCGTCAGGAAGTAACTCTGATGGGATCCCGCCGCCTGCGCCCGATGACCGCCGCCGATCTGCCGTCGTTGCCGGCGTCCTGCGCGCGGTGCACCTTTTGGGAGGCGAGCCTCAGCGACCTTGCGGCACCGGCCGATCAAGTTGACCGGCAAGCGATGAAGGCCGAATGGGCCGAGATCGTGACCGCGCACTGGGGTTACTGCGGGGTGGTGGCGTTCGCCGAGGATCAGCCAATCGGTCACCTGACCTTGGCTCCGGCGATGTATGTGCCGCGACTGGGTGCCTTTGCAACAACTCCGGTCGGTCCGGACGCCGCGGTAGTGATGTCAGCGCACGTGGTACCCGAACTGCGCGGCAAGGGAATCGGCAAGCAGCTGGTGCAATCAGCCGCCGGACTGGTCGCGCGGCGCGACATTCGGGCGCTCGAGGCGGTTGGTACCTACCACGACGGCCCATCGTGCGTTTTGCCGGTTGGTTGGCTGGAGGCTGTTGGGTTCCACCTGGTGCGGCCCCATCCGATCACGCCGCGCTTGCGGATGGATCTGCAGAACGGAGTTCGCTGGCGCCCGGGTCTCGGCGCTGCCTGGCACCGTCTTACCGATCTGGTACGGCAGCCGCAATCTCCCGAACCCGCGACGTACACCCATCGCGAGGGTGCGTCCTAGAGCA
>JAJTCL010000263.1 GCA_021323255.1 Propionibacteriaceae bacterium
GTTCGCCGAGGCTTTTGCCCGGTTCATGGGTACCGCTCGGTTCCTGTTCGGAATGACGGTGGTCATCATTTTGTGGCTGCTCTGGAACGTGCCGGTCGGGCCACCTCGGCCCCGCTTCGACCCCTATCCGTTCATTTTCTTGACACTGGTCTTGTCACTGCAGGCCTCGTACGCTGCTCCGTTGATCTTGCTCGCCCAGAACCGTCAGGAGGCGCGAGACCGCGTCGCCTTGGAACGGGACCGCGAGCAAGCGGCACAAAGCCGAGCCGACATGGACTACCTGGCGCGTGAGATTGCCGGCCTGCGGATGTCGGTTGGTGAATTGGCCACTCGCGATTACTTGCGCTCTGAGCTCAGGGCGGAGCTGCGCGCCATCCTCGCCGAGCTCGAAAGCGAAGACACCGCCTGAGCTGCTGTCCTGGAGGCTCTATCTGGTTTCCCCGCGCTGTCCCTGGCATGCACCCGATGTACAGCGTGAACATCCCACGCAGCGTGGGATATTTCACCGACCAGACGCCTACCCGGAGGCACTGTGCAACCTCACCTACGCTGGGGGGCATGCATGACCCGCAATCAAACGGCGACTCGACAACGTCGACCGTTGAACATCCCCTGGTGCGTCAGATCCGCGTGGCACTGCACCGAGTGGACGATCCTGAGATCCACCGGCCGATCACTGATCTCGGCATGGTCGACGGCATCGAGGTGGACACCGCGGGTCGGGTAGATGTTCGGATTCTGCTGACTGTCGCCGGCTGCCCACTGCGTGACACGCTCAACCGCGACGTCACAGCTGCCGTACTGGCGGTGCCTGGAGTGTCTGCGGTCAACGTTGAGTTGGGTGTGATGTCGGATGAGCAGCGCGCAGCGCTGCGGGAACAGCTCAAGGGCGGCCACGCCGATCGCGAGATTCCTTTCGCCCGGCCGGATTCGCTCACCCAAGTCATCGCGGTCGCCTCAGGCAAAGGTGGCGTTGGGAAGTCATCGGTCACGGTGAACCTGGCCAAAGCCCTTGCAGTCCACGGTCGCAGTGTTGGCGTTCTCGATGCCGACATCTACGGTCATTCAGTACCGGCAATGCTCGGCGTCGCTGACTCGCGGCCGACAGCGGTAGAGGACATGATCATGCCGGTACCAGCCGGCGGGCTCAGGGTCATCTCGATCGGCATGCTCAAGCCACGTCGCGACCAGGTAGTGGCCTGGCGCGGGCCGATCCTGGACCGTGCTCTCACCCAGATGCTGGCCGACGTCTACTGGGGAGACCTTGACTTCCTGCTCATCGACCTTCCACCAGGAACGGGCGACGTGGCAATTTCCCTAGGTCAGAAGCTGCCCAACGCCGAGGTCTTGGTCGTCACCACCCCCCAGGCCGCGGCCGCCGAGGTTGCGGAGCGTGCCGGCACCATGGCGTCGATGATGAACCAGCGAGTGATCGGCGTCGTGGAGAACATGTCGTACCTGGTGACCACATGTCCCCACTGCGGAGAAGTACACACTCACCACGTCTTCGGGACCGGCGGCGGCGCCGAGGTGGCGCAGACGCTCAGCACTCGACTGGGTTATCCGGTCTCTCTGCTTGCACAAATACCGCTCGATCCGCAGCTCCGAGCGGCCGGAGACGACGGAGTGCCGCTCGTCGATACCGATCCAGACCAGCCCGCCGCTCGCGCCCTCACCTCACTTGCCGACACCTTCATCAAGCGTGGCCGCGGCCTGCTCGGCAAGCCGCTCGGCCTGACGCCCGCCGGTCGCTGACAACCTCCGAGCAGCCACGAGCACGGCTGCGAGCGTCCAATCGCGCGCCTGCCGTGCTCAGCCAGGCGGGCGCGCCGCTGTCCTGGACGAGTGAGCGAGCAGACGTGCATTTCGTCTGCGAGCGAGTGAGGAAGGCAGCGGCTAAAGAGCGCCAGCCTCAGCGAGCGGAGCGAGCAATTGACACGGAGTGAGCAGAGGCGTTCTTTCCTCTGCGAGCGACGACGACGGCGGCGGATCCATCGCGGCCCAGGATCGCGCGCCGCTGTCCTGGACGAACGAACGAGCAGACATGCTTTTCGTCTGTGAGTGAGAGAGGAAGGCAGCGGCTTCAAAGCGCGATCCGCGCGAGCGGAGCGAGCAATCAGACATTGCGCGAGCAGCTCAAAGCACAACCGGAGCTATCAGGTCGCCTCGAGATCGAAAGGTGTGGCTGCCCGTGCTGGAGCCACCCCCGCGACGACGTCTTGTGGGCCGCCCGGGCTGCGATCTTTGGTGGAGTTGATCTCCCCGGAGCTGTCCGCCGAGGAGCTATTGATGGTCTTGCCAAAGTCGGTCACCTCTGACTTCACGTCGGCGATGATCGGCTCGACGTCATCGAGCAGGTGCTTCTGGACGAAGGCCTTGGGGTTCAGGTCACGGAAATCCACGTTCTCGAATTCCGGCCCTAGCTCCTTGCTGAGCTGCTGTTGGGCCGATCCAGCCACAGTTCTCAGGTAGCGCAATACGCGGGCGGCCTTACGAGCGAGGTCTGGGAGCCGCTCCGGCCCGAACAAGATGACCGCGAGTACCAGCAGCAGCAGGAACTCGGGGCCATTGATGTCCAGCAGCAGGAGCACCATGTCAGCCCTCCTTGCTACCCAAGGTGACGCGCACCTGGCCCCGTGACGATCCACGCGTGTAGTCCAAGACCACGACATCGCCCGGTCGCCGGGTGCGAATGCTTACAATCAGTTGCTCCATGCCACCATCGACGGGCTCACCGTCGATCCCGGTGATCACGTCGCCGACCCGCAGTCCCGCGTTGCCGGCCGGACCTCGAGCGTCGACTTGAGTCAGTTGTACACCGGAGGAAGCATCTTGCACATTTGCCCCGATCACGGGGTAGGTCGCCTTACCGTTCTTGATCAACAAGTCGGCGATGGTGGCGGCCTGGTTGATCGGAATCGCGAAGCCGAGTCCGATATTGCGGCTTGCCGCAAACGACAGAATCGCTGAGTTGACTCCGATCACTCGGGCACCCGCATCGACCAGAGGACCGCCGGAGTTGCCTGGATTGATGGAGGCGTCAGTCTGAATGGCATTGATGTACGCAGTCGGGGAGTCGGCGTCAGCACCCTCAGAAACCATGACTGGCCGGTTCTGAGCCGAGATGATGCCCTGGGTGACGGTCCCCGGCAAACCGAGCGGCGAACCGACGGCGATCACCGGCTCTCCGATCTGGATCTGGTCCGAGTCACCTAGTTCCAGAGGGGTCAGTGACGTCGCGCCACTTACCTTGATCACCGCGAGGTCATAGGAAGGGCTGCGACCCACCATCACCGCGCTGTACCGGCGGCCATCGGAAAAGATGACACGAATCCTCGACCCGTTTGCTGCGTCGCCGATCACGTGATTGTTGGTGACGATGCGACCCTCTGTGTCGATCACAAACCCGGAGCCGGTTCCGCGGCCGACCTGGATCATCACTGTTGCAGGCAGTACCCGGCTTGCGACCTCGACAGTATTGGCACTATCCGGCGCCGGCGCGACCGGAGTACGCGTCACGCCGGGGGTGGCAGGAGCTGAGGTGCTGGTCGCCGATGACTCCGCACGCCGGGCGAGTGTGGCACCGCCATAGCCGGCAGCGCCGCCAATCACGAGTGCGGTGAGGGCGGCCATCGCAATCACGGAGGCCAAACGCGGACGACGGCGATTCGAAAGCCCCGCGGGCAGGATCGCCGTCGACTCTGAAGATGTGCTGCCGGCCGGCGGGCCTTCGGCTACTGCCGCTTGGCCAAGTGGCGGCGGCCAGATGGCGTCCTGCGCTGCGAATGCAGGACCTGATGGGTCAGATGCCTGCGCACCTGGAGCAAAGGGCGGTGGCTCGCCAAAAGGACCGAAGTAGCGAGAGTCGGACGGTTCACCTTCGGCGTGATCCGTCGCACGATCCTCATCCACCACGCGCTAACCCTTCACATCGGCCAGAATCCTCGCCCACCCGGCTTTGATGCGGTCAAGCGTAGTCTGCGGCATGGCGCCTTCATGGGGCAGCGACTCGACGGACTTGGCGAGCAGGCCGCCACTACCGTCGGTCACGACTGTAAGGACCATCTCGCCTGACTGCCACGTTGCCACCGCCGAAGCACCACGACGCACATGGGCACCTAGGGTGGCGTCCCACTGAGAACCTTCGGGTGCCGCGGTGAGCTGCCCCCGCTGCTGGAACACGCTTACCGTGCTCAGCCCGTCGCTGTAGACCAGATGCACCATGTCCGGATTTCTGGCGCGGTCGCTCCGTATCCGCACCAGCGACAGACCCGCCAGCTCGCGTACGCAGGACCATCCGGAGGCCTTGAGTTCGGCGGCCGATGAGAGGCTAAGCGAGGTGCTGGTCCGCGGGACCGCCAATCGCGGCGGCAGATGTTCCAGGATGCTCTCACTGTGGCTGACCGAAACCGAAGTGAATCCGAACGACAGATCGATTGATCCGCTCCTGCCGTAGGTCTCTTGCCAGAGCACGATGCTCGTGGCGTCATCGATCCACCAGCGAGCCGCTGCGGAGG
>JAJTCL010000264.1 GCA_021323255.1 Propionibacteriaceae bacterium
GGAGGGTCTGGGCGGCCGTCCTAGTCGCACCCCTGGCCGTGCCAGCGTTCGTCAACAGCTACGCCTGGGCCTCGCTGTGGCCACAGTTCGAGGGCCTGACAGCAGCGACGACGATCACCGTGCTCTCGTACTACCCGTTCGTCTACCTGCCAGTAGCAGCTGCACTGCGCGGTCTCGACCCGGGGCTGGAGGAGACCGGCGCGGCGCTGGGGCTTGGGCCCGCAACACGATTCGTACGCGTCGTACTACCGCAGTTGCGAGTCGCCATCCTTGGTGGCGGGCTACTGGTCGGGCTGCACATTCTCGCCGAGTTCGGGGCCCTGCAGATGATCGGCTATGAAACGTTCACCACCGTGATCCTCGTGCAGTTCCAGTCAACGTTCAACGGTTCGGCCGCGACCATGCTCGCCGGAGTACTCGTGGCATGCAGCCTGCTGTTCGTCACGCTGGAGGTCCTGGCCCGGGGCGGGGCGCGGTACTCGCGGGTCGGCGCCGGAGCTGCACGCCAGGCCGTCCCAGTCCGCCTGGGCTTGGCCTGCTGGCCGGCAGTTGCTGCACTCGGCGGGCTCCTCACGGCAGCCGTGGGCGTGCCTGCGTACGCAGTCACGCGCTGGTGGTCCTACGACACCGGGATCGACTCCGAGCTGATTGCAGCACTGTTCAGCACGCTGCGGTTCGGGCTCATCGGTGCAGCGGTCACCACCCTGGCGGCGCTGCCACTCGCCTGGCTCGCCGTCCGCCGGCGCAACCTGGCGAGCACAGCCCTCGAGCAATGCGCCTACCTGACGAGCTCGCTACCGGGCGTGGTAGTCGCGCTGGCGCTGATCACACTGACAGTGCGCTGGGCCGATTCGCTGTACCAGACCACAGCCTTGGTAGCGGCGAGCTACCTGATGCTGTTCCTGCCTCGTTCGCTAATCAACCTGCGCGCCGGCCTCGCCCAGGCCGCCCCCGAGCTGGACGACGCGGCCCGCGCCCTGGGCTCCTCGGAGCTTAGGCGGCTAGTCCGGGTCACCCTGCCGCTGATCGCTCCCGGAGTCGCCGGCGGTGCAGCGTTCGTCTTCCTCGCCATCTGCACCGAGCTGACCGCCACCTTATTACTGGCACCGACCGGAACCACCACCTTGGCCACCCAGTTCTGGGGCCACAGCGACAGCCTGGACTATGCCGCAGCCGCGCCGTACGCCGCCGTCATGATCGCCATCTCGGCTCCACTGGCCTACCTCATGCTCGAACAATCGCGGAGAATACGACGAAGATGACACTCCCGCTATCGATCCGCGGTCTGCGGCACGCCTACGGCTCGGCCGAGATCCTGCACGGCCTCGACCTTGACATCCCAGCCGGCAGCACTCTGGCCGTGCTGGGACCCTCTGGGTGCGGCAAGTCGACCTTGCTCCGACTAGTTGCCGGGTTTGAGCGCCCAGCCGCCGGACAGATCGACATCGCCGGGGTCACAGTGGTCGGACAGGGGAGCTGGTTGCCTCCGCAGCGTCGCCCGATCGGCTATGTGGCGCAAGAGGGCTCGCTGTTTCCACACCTGTCGATACGACGCAATCTGGAGTTCGGCCTCGACCGGCGCCAGCGCGGTGACCGGGTGCGGGTCGCTGAGCTGCTCGATCTCGTCTCGCTCGACGCAAGCTCTCTCGACCGCTACCCCCATGAACTCTCCGGCGGACAGCAGCAGCGCGTCGCCCTGGCCCGTACCCTGGCCCGACGTCCGGCGCTGGTACTGCTGGATGAACCGTTCGCTGCCCTCGACGCCGACCTTCGGGCAGCCACCCGTACGGCAATGGCCGAGGTGCTGCATAGCGCTGGGGTTGCGACCGTGCTGGTCACCCACGACCAGGGCGAAGCGCTGTCGTTCGCGGACGAGCTGGCTGTCATGGTCGCCGGCTGCTTCACTCAAGTGGGTCCTACCCGCGACGTCTACGAGAGCCCCACTGATCTGGAGACTGCCCGACTCGTCGGCAGCGCATTGGTCGTGCCAGGAACGGTGCTCAATGGATATGCAGAAACTCCGCTCGGCCGGATTCCCCTACGCGTGCCGTCGCCGAGCGGAGCTGCTGAGGTTATGTTGCGTCCCGAGCAGCTCAACGTTCGGCCTGCCGAGGACGGCCCGGCCATCGTCGAACGGGTGCACTACTTCGGTCACGACCGGCTGCTAGACCTGGTATGGCCCGGCAGCGGTCTACGGGTTCAGGCCAGGGTGCCAGGCCATCTGGACTGCGCGACTGGCGAACGGGTCGAGATTTCCGTCGACGGGGCCGCCCTCGCCTTTCTCACAACAACAGGAAATGACCCACCTCTCGACTTGCGGCCGCAACCGGATGTGCCAGCCCTCAACGCTGGTGGCCCTGCCCAGTTAGAAGAGCTACGGAACGACGAGGTCGATCCCCAACACCACCAGCAAGCCAATGCTGAGCAGCAGCCAGCCGGTCGAAAACGGGACGGAACCACCCTGGTTGGCCTTGATTCCGGCCACTGAGACGAGGCGGACGCCAGTCAATACCACGAACGAGGCAGCGGCCCGGCCGACATGCCGATCTGAGTCTGGGCTACACCCTCTCGGTGCTCCGCGGCTGATCATGCAACAGGGCCCTGCTGAAAGTGCCGTCGCCTCGCGAGGCGACAGTTCCGCACCGCGAGCTGCGCGGTCTTCGTTCGAGTGACGCTGGCGGCGTCCTATTCAGCAGACCTTCCTATGTCCTTCCCGAGCTCACTGACCTGGTGGATGCAATCGGGACCCCAACTGCGAACAGGAGAGCGGCGCATGACCCCGCAGCGGATCCAGCTACACCGCGCACAAAAGGCTGGCGCAAACCCGAAGGCGCGATCGTTGTCGCACGGCCAACCAAATGGGGCAACCCGTACCACATCGCCGACCACACCGCGCAGAGGCAATCCGGCTCTGCCGCTACTCGGTTACATCGGACAAAGCTGTCGAAATCCGACGGGAACTCGCAGGCCATGACCTCGCCTGCTGGTGCCCACTCGACCAACCATGCCACGCCGACGTTCCCCTTGAGATTGCTAATGGGTGACCTGGGCTTCGCCTGACAAGCAAGCAACCAACTCAACCGCGCACCAATCAACCTCGCCGCCCGAGGCCAGGCATCTCAAATGAGCGAGGCCATAGCTGGACCGCTTCGCGGCTGCCGGAGAGCGTGTGGTCGGCTTGTGGTTGAGCTAGCAGCAGAACTGCTTGTTGGATGATCCACGCTCATACACACGATCGCCCTGGATGTAGGTCTCGCTCACCTGGATCTCGTCGATCTCCTCTGCCGAAATCGTGAAAATGTCGCGATCCAGCACGATGAAGCTGCCCTCCTGACCGGGAGAAATCAGACCCACGCCATCCAACGGCGCCAACGTCCGAGCCCGGCCGGTGTAGAGAGCAAGATCGCCTGCGGCACGGTGACAGCCTCCGCGTGGCCGATATCGGCACCGTTGTTGACCTTGTATTTTCTTTGAGGCTGTAGATTTCAACAATTGGCGGAAGGCCGTGGATCACCTTTTGTTGAATGATTGATGCTTAGCTGGACTTGAAACGCTGGGTGCGAGCGAAATCAGGCCCTCGAAGGAGCGCTTGCCTGGGGCCTCTGGGCGGCAATCTCGCCGTAGGCAGAGGCCATCTTGAAGCCGGCCCCGCCGTAAACTCTGGATTTTCCATTCGTTACTGCTCTTAGCTCAGAGCCAGTGACGTGAGTCGCGTGTCCGGTCCGAGGAACCTGGCAGGATTCATGAAGCTGACGTCGGTGGCCGTAGTTCCGTCCAGCACGAGGTCGGCGGCAATAGCTCCCAGTGCAGAGGCCATCTTGAAGCCGTGGCCGGAGAAGCCGGCCGCCGCGACGACGCCTTCCATTCCGGGCAAGGGCGCGGCGCTTCACGGCGGTCACCAGGACGGCCTGCCAGTTCAGCACGTTCGCCGGCGGCGATTTCATTAACGACTCCATCGCCGCCGACACGGCGTCCCCGGCCTCGTCCGCGCGTCGCCCCCGCGTAGTACACGTGCGGCGACCCCATGACGCCTCCACCGAGCTTCGACGAGATCGGCGAGGAGTACGTCCGTCAGATCGTCGATCTGTCGCCGGGGCAGCGGAAGCGGTACCTCGGTCAACTGCAGGTGCTGGCGCGCACGCCGGTGCGAGGCTCGTTGGTGTTCGCGGGCCCGGTCACCGCAATCGGTGAGGCGCAGCTGAAGACATGGCTGATCGAATGGGACCGGTCGTTGAAGACGAAGGCGAACTACCACGGCCTGATCTACGGCGTGTTCGCGTACGCGGTGAAGCGCGGCTATCTGGCCGCGAATCCGGCAATCGGGACGGCGCCGAAACAGTCGAGGGTGAAGCAGTCGAGGCCGGAGCTGCGGTTTCTGACCGAACGGGAGTTGGAGACAGCCGTACGGCTGGCCAAGAGACATGGGGACGTGTTGGCCGTGACGGCCGGGACGGGATTGCGGTTCGGCGAGATCAGCGCTTTGTGGATCGGGGATATCGATCTTGACCGCG
>JAJTCL010000014.1 GCA_021323255.1 Propionibacteriaceae bacterium
CTATTCACCGCGTGCCATGAACGTCTCCGACCGCTGGTGCCTGATTTCGTATTCGCTTCCAGAAAGCCAGCGGCAGCTGCGGCACCAGCTTCGGCGTCGGCTGTCGTGGATCGGTTGCGGCACCGTGTCAGCAGCGCTGTGGATCTGCCCGGAATACCTCACCCGTGAGGTGGAAGACATCCTCACTGATCTCGGTGTGGGTGAGGAGGCGGTGATCTTCCTGGCCAGCGAGCCACGGCTGGACGGTGGGCTGGAGCGCGCGGTGGCCCAATGGTGGGACCTGCCGGCTATCGCGGCCCGACACCAGGAATTCCTCTCCGCGTACGGATTCGTTGCCGACAGCTTGACACCTCGCCAGGCTTTCGCCACGTGGATGGGGTGCTTGGATGCATGGCGAGTGATTCCTTATGTCGACCCAGGACTGCCGCTTGCGTGGTTGCCGGCCGACTGGCCTGGGAACCGTAGCATCCCGCTCTTCGCCGAACTGAGGAAACGGCTCGAGGATCCCAGCAGCCACTACGTGCAGCAGGTGACGTACTAGTGCCCCCTGGGCACTAGACTCCGGCGGTGCGAATCGTCTTCGGCGGCACTCCCGATGTCGCGATCCCGTCGTTGGATGCTCTGGCCGATTCCCGCCACGAGCTTGTCGCCGTCGTCACCCGGCCAGATGCCCCAAGTGGCCGCGGCAAGAAGCTGACCGCCAGCCCAGTTGCGCAACGAGCCGCAGAACTCGGCATCGAGGTCTTGAAACCTCAACGTCCACGGGATGAGGAGTTCGTCACTCGGTTGACCGAGCTGGCCCCAGACTGCTGCCCGGTGGTGGCCTATGGTGCGCTGCTGCCACAGCGGGTCCTGGAGATTCCGCGGCACGGCTGGGTCAACCTGCACTTTTCCCTGCTGCCGGCCTGGCGCGGCGCGGCGCCGGTCCAGCATGCGATCCTGGCAGGTGATCAGATAACAGGTGCGACGACCTTCCGAATTGTGCTCGAGCTCGACGCTGGGCCGATCCTCGCCACGGTGTCGGAGCCGATCCGTCCAGACGACACTGCGGGTGACTTGCTGTATCGGCTCTCGCTGAGCGGTGCCCGGCTCCTGGTCGAGACCCTCGATGGGATCGAGGACGGCACCCTGACAGCCACACCCCAACCGGAAACCGATGCTCAGGTGAGCTATGCATCCAAGATCAACGTCGAGGACGCGCGCATCGATTGGACCCAATCCGCAGACGTCCTGGATCGGCTGATCCGCGCCTGCGCTCCAGCCCCTGGAGCGTGGACCACCTTCCGCGGCGAAAGGTTCAAGATCAATTCAGCGCGGATCTCCGACGCTGTCTTGGCGCCAGGCGTGTTGCAGATCAGCAAACGTGCCGTGCGGGTCGGCACGGCCACTCAGGCGCTCGAGCTGGACGAGATCCAGGCCCAGGGCAAGAAGCCCATGCCTGCTGCCGACTGGGCACGCGGCATCACCTTCGGACCCGAGCCGAGGCTCGGTGCTTGAGTGAGCGCTCCAGGCACCGCCCACCATCGGCCACGTCGTCGTCCTGATCGGGCCCGCCGGGTTGCCTTCGACGCGCTGCGTGCGGTGAATGCCGAGGGAGCGTACGCCAACTTGATCTTGCCAGCCCTGCTGCGCGAGCGTGGCCTGACCGGTCGGGACGCCGCCTTCGCTACTGAGCTGTTGGCGGGTACCTGCCGCTGGCAAGGCAGTTATGACGTGATCATCGCCGCGGCCGCCGGCCGTCCGCTGAGTGAGTTCCAGCCGGCCGTGGTGGATTTGCTGCGACTCGGGGTGCACCAGATCCTCTCGATGCGGGTGCCGGTGCCAGCGGCGGTCGCCGCATCGGTCGATCTGGCGGCTGCCACGGTGGGGGAACGGGTCACCGGGCTCACCAATGCCGTGCTGCGCCGAGTTGCCGAAAGGCCGCTGGACGACTGGCTCGACAACCAGTCCGAAGGACGTGACGAACATGATCGGCTGGCGCTATGGACGGCACATCCGCGCTGGATCGTCGATGCGTATGCCGAACTGCTACCGGAGTGGGAACTCCAGCAGGCACTGGCCGCGAACAATTCCAGTCCAGATGTCAGCCTGGCCATCCGGCCCGGCCTCGCCGAATTGTCAGATCTAGTGGGTGCTGGAGCTGAGCTGAGTCGTTACTCACCGTTCGGGGCTCGCTGGAGGGGCGATCCTGCCCAGCTTCGACTGGTCCGTGACGGCCGAGCCGGCGTCCAGGACGAGGGCTCCCAGCTGGTTACCTGGGCGCTCACCAGGCTGGCGGCTCAGTCCGGCTGGTGGCTCGACCTGTGTGCCGGACCGGGCGGCAAATCCGCCCTGCTGACTGGCCTGGCCCTCCTGGACCACAGTCACCTGCTGGCATCTGATCTTGCGCCCCACCGGGCGAAGCTGGTGGCAGGAGCCGTACGGGCCTATGCCGGGTTTGGATCGGGTCCGAGCATCGTGGTAGCTGACGGGACTCGACCCGCCTGGCGCGCTGGCTCGTTTGCCCGGGTGTTGGCCGATGTGCCGTGCTCCGGCCTGGGCGCCCTGCGCCGCCGGCCGGAGTCTCGCTGGCGACGCAACCCCGCCGACGTGGAGCAGCTGCACGCGTTGCAACTGGCACTGCTGGCCTCGGCCATTGACAGCGCCGCTCCAGCTGGGGTCATCGGCTACCTCACCTGCTCACCGCACCGCCGGGAAACAACCGACGTGCTGGGCGAGACCCTTGCCGTGCGGGCCGACGTCGAGGTGATCCCGGCGGTGCAGCTGCTACCCGAAGTGCCAAACGCGGGCCTTGGTCCCTACCTTCAGCTCTGGCCGCACAAGCATGGCACCGACGCCATGTTCGCGGCCTACTTACGCAAGACTCGGGCTTGATTGCCTCGCTCGCCATGCTCCCTCGGCGCGGATCGCGCGGTTGAAAGCCGCCCCCTTCCTCACTTGCTCGCAGCCAGCAAAGCCCTCAGAAGCTGGACCTGTTGGCGAGGCTGGCTGCTCGCTCGTTCGTCGAGGACAGCGGCGCGCGCGATCCCGCCAAACACTAGAGTCGACACCGTGGTCCCCCTCCGCAAAAAACCCAGAATCATGCCGAGCATTTTGTCGGCCGACTTCGCCAACCTGCAGACCGCCATCGAAAAGGTGCCCAGCTCAGACGCAATACACGTCGACGTGATGGACAACCACTTTGTCCCCAATCTCACGCTCGGCCTGCCTGTTGTGGAATCGCTTCGCGAGGCAACGGACAAGATCTTGGACATCCACTTGATGATCGAGCAGCCCGACCGCTGGGCCCCGGCGTACGCCGAGGTGGGAGCCGAATCGGTCACCTTTCACATCGAGGCGACGGCAGCGCCGGTTCGGCTGGCCCGCGAGCTGCGCAGCTTGGGAGCCAGGGCTGCAATGGCACTCAAGCCAACTACGCCGATCGAACCGTACGAGGACCTGTTGCCAGAGCTCGACATGGTTTTGATCATGACCGTGGAACCCGGTTTCGGCAGCCAGAGCTTTCTTGATCTTTGCCTGCCCAAGATTGCTCGAACGCGCGCGATGCTGGACAAGGTGGGTGGTGACATCTGGCTGCAGATCGACGGCGGGGTCTCGGTCGAGACCATCGAGCGGTGCGCCGCAGCCGGTGTGGACTCATTCGTTGCCGGATCGTCGGTATTCGGCGCTACCGATCCCGATGCGATGGTCGGCAAGCTTCGCGAGCTGGCGGCGGCAGCCACCTGAGTCTGATGCGCCCTGAGCTTGTCGAAGGGTCGCATTGACGGGCTTCGACGGACTCAGCCCGCATGCTCAGTCGGAGTGAGTTAATTAACCCTGGCGACGGCGCAGGTAGCGCTCGAACTCCGCCGCGATGGCGTCGCCGCTGGCCTCCGGCAGCTCAGTGGCGTCCTGCATCTGCTCCAGCGAGGCGACATATTCGGCGACCTCGGAATCCTCGGCTGCCAGCTCATCCACGCCGCGCTCCCAGGCTCGGGCCAGCTCGGTCAGCTCACCAAGATCGAAAGAGGCATCGAGTACCCGCTCCAACTGGGAGAGCAACGCCAGCGTGGCCTTGGGGCACGGCGGATGCGAGACGTAATGCGGGATTGCCGACCAGAGCGTGAGAACCTCGACGCCGCCTCGAGTCAAGGTGTCACCGAGCACGCCGATAATGCCGGTCGGACCCTCATAGGTCGCCGGAGCCAGGCCAAGCTGCTTCATCAACTCGCGGTTGGTGGTCGACACCGACACCGGGATCGGGCGGGTATGCGGGGTGTCGGCAAGCAGCGCGCCCAGCAGGTGCACCCGAGTGACGTCGGCTGAGCTGAGTGCGGAGGCGATCATGGTGCTGAACTGCCGCCACCGCAGGTTGGGCTCCAGGCCTTCGACCAAGATCAGATCACGGCCGTCAGGCAGCTGAGCGATCTTCAGCTCCGTGGTCGGCCAGCTGATCTCACGCTCATCGTCATCGGTGAACGCCACCTGGGGTCTGTTGACCTGAAAGTCGTAGAACTCGTCAGGATCGAGCGCGTACACCGGCTCGGCCTGGTAGGCCTCTGCGAGGTGCTCAATGGCTCCGGTTGCCGCGTTCCCTGCGTCGTTCCAGCCACCGAAGGCCATCACAACCGCAGGGTTGACCAGGTCCCGAAGATCGCGGGTGGCCGAGCTGGGGGAGTCGGGCATGGCTTTCACTGTAGCCGTCGGCGCGGCGATGCAATCTCACTCCACATCGTGGTAGCGCTGCCGCAGGGACCGCGTGGGCGATTATCCTCACGAGATGCCCGATGGCCTGCATGGCGCACCCTCCCCGGCTGACCTTCGTTCGACGCTGTCAGACCGTGTCGTGATCGCCGACGGAGCGATGGGCACCATGCTGCAGCGTTATGACCTGACGCTGGAGGATTTCCAGCAGCTGGAGGGCTGCAACGAGATCTTGAACGTCACCCGCCCCGACATCGTGCGTACCATCCACGATGCCTACTTCGAGGTCGGAGCCGATGCGGTTGAGACCAACACCTTCGGTGCGAATTTCTCCGCTCTCTCCGAATACGGAATCGCCGCCAGGATCACAGAACTGGCGGAGGCCGGCGCGCGGATCGCCCGGCAGTCGGCCGACGCACACAGCACACCAGATCGCCCGCGGTGGGTGCTGGGCAGCGTCGGCCCCGGCACCAAGCTGCCCACCCTCGGCCACGTCTCGTACGCCCGCCTGCGTGATGCCTATCAGCAGCAGGTCGAGGGCATGATTGCCGGCGGAATCGACGCCGTGTTGATCGAGACGTCACAAGATCTGCTGCAAACCAAGGCAGCAACGCTCGGTGCCAAGCGAGCGCTGGCCTACGCGGGTCGCGATCTCCCGGTGATCGTGCATGTGACAGTGGAGACCACGGGCACGATGCTGCTCGGCTCCGAAATCGGCGCCGCCCTTACCGCCCTGGAGCCGCTCGGCATCGACCTGATTGGCCTGAACTGCGCAACCGGCCCGGCAGAAATGAGTGAGCACCTGCGGCACCTTTCCCGGCATGCCCAAATCGGTGTGAGTTGCATGCCGAATGCCGGCCTGCCGCAGCTCACTGCGGACGGTGCGGTTTACCCGTTACAGCCCGTCGAGCTCGCTGATGCGCTGGAACAGTTTGTCGGCGAGTTCGGACTCGGCCTGGTTGGCGGTTGTTGTGGCACTGGGCCGGAGCATCTGCGGCAGGTTGTGACGCGCCTGGACGGCCGGCCGGTCGGTGCTCGGTCACCCAGCCACATCCCTGCTGCATCTTCGTTGTATGCCGACGTACCGTTCCGTCAGGACATCAGCTATCTGTCGATCGGAGAACGGACCAACGCCAACGGCTCCAAGGCCTTCCGCGAGGCGCTGTTGGCCGAGCGCTGGGATGACTGCGTGGATATCGCGCGATCCCAGATCCGGGACGGCGCCCACATGCTCGATCTCAATATCGACTATGTAGGCCGGGACGGTGTCGCTGACATGCGAGAGGTGACATTCCGGCTGGCGACGGCGTCGACGCTGCCGATCGTGCTGGACTCCACCGAACCTGCCGTGCTGCAAGCAGGTCTGGAATGTCTGGGTGGGCGCGCAGTGATCAACTCCGCCAACTATGAAGACGGCGACGGGCCCGACTCCCGCTTCTGCCGGGTCATGAAGCTGGTCGCTGAGCATGGTGCGGCGGTGATCGTGTTGACCATCGACGAGGAAGGCCAAGCGCGTACGGCGGAGTGGAAGGTGCGGGTCGCTGAGCGGGCGATCTCCGATATCACCGGAAACTGGGGCCTGCGTCAGAGCGACATCATCCTCGACTGCCTCACCTTCCCCATCGCCACCGGGCAGGAGGAAACCCGGCGCGACGGTCTGGAGACCATCGAGGCCATCCGCGAGCTCAAACGACGCTTTCCCGATGTGCAGACCACTCTTGGGCTGTCCAACATCTCCTTCGGTCTCAACCCGGCCGCTCGTGTCGTGCTCAACTCGGTCTTTCTCAACGAATGCATCGAGGCTGGCCTGGACTCCGCCATCGTGCACGCCGCCAAGATCATCCCGATGGCCCGGATCCCCGACGAGCAACGAGACGTGGCGCTCGACATGGTGTACGACCGGCGCCGACCGGCTACCGCGACCGAGCCAGGGTACGACCCGCTGCAGCGCTTCCTCGAGCTCTTCGAAGGTGTGACAACCGCCGACGCCAAGGCCGAGCGTGCCGCTGAGCTGCTCAAGCTGCCAACCAGCGAACGGCTGCAGCGCCGCATCATCGACGGCGAGGCCAAGGGCCTCTCAGATGATCTTGATGCCGCGCTCGCCGAGGGCAAGCCCGCCTTGGAGATCATCAACACCGACCTGCTGGCCGGCATGCGGGTCGTTGGTGAGTTGTTTGGGTCGGGTCAGATGCAGCTGCCGTTCGTGCTGCAATCGGCCGAGGTGATGAAAACCGCGGTCGCCTACCTGGAGCCGCACCTGGAGAAGACCGACGCTCGCGGCAAGGGCACCATCGTGCTGGCAACCGTGAAGGGTGACGTGCACGACATCGGTAAGAACCTGGTCGACATCATCCTCACCAACAACGGCTACACCGTCGTGAATCTGGGCATCAAGCAGCCGATCAACGCGATCATCGACGCAGCGCAGGAACAACACGCTGATGCGATCGGCATGTCGGGGCTGCTGGTGAAGTCCACCGTTGTCATGAAGGAGAACCTGGAGGAGCTGAACCGGCGGGGGATTGCCACCGCGTATCCGGTATTCCTGGGCGGAGCCGCACTCACCCGCGCCTACGTCGAGCAAGACCTTCGAGAGATCTTCGCTGGCGAAGTGCGTTACGCACGAGATGCCTTCGAAGGGCTGCGGCTGATGGACGCACTGATGGCGGTCAAGCGCGGCGAGGAGGGCGCTGCGCTGCCGGCGCCACGGGAGCGGCGGGTCAAAGCCCGCGGTACCACTCTGCTGGAGGAGCGGGTTGACGCCGAAGCGGCCCGGCGTTCCGATGTTGCGGTCGACATCGACGTGCCGACTCCGCCGTTCTGGGGCGATCGGATTGTGAAGGGCATCTCACTGGCCGATGTCGCGGCCTACCTCGACGAGCGGGCGACCTTCATGGGCCAGTGGGGTCTCAAGGGATCAAGGAACGGACCGACGTACGAGGAGCTGGTGGAGACGGAGGGCCGGCCTCGGCTACGGGCCTGGCTGGACCGCATTCAGACTGACGCGATAGCCGAGTTCGCTGTGGTCTACGGGTATTGGCCCTGCTACAGCGAGGGCAACGACCTCGTCGTGCTCCATCGTGCAGCCGATGACTTCGACCCAGCCGCGGAACTGCAGCGTTACAGCTTCCCGCGACAGACCCGCGGGCGTTTCCTCTGCCTAGCCGACTTCTTCCGTGATCGTCAGCTGGCTGCTGAGAAGGGTCCCGATGTGGTGGCTTTCCACCTGGTCACCATGGGGGCGCAGGTTTCGAAGGTGACTGCCAGCCTGTTCGAGCAGAACGCATATCGCGACTATCTGGAGCTGCACGGGTTGAGCGTGCAACTGACCGAGGCGCTGGCCGAGATGTGGCATGCCAGGATCCGGGCGGATTTTGGTTTTACCGGCGACGACGGGCCGATGGAGGAGATGATCCGCGACCAGGCCTACCGCGGCTCACGATATTCCTTCGGCTATCCGGCCTGCCCCGAGCTGGACGACCGGCGCAAGCTGATGGCGCTGCTCCACCCAGAGCGGATCGGCGTTGAGTTGTCCGAGGAACTACAGCTGCATCCCGAGCAGTCCACTGATGCGTTGATCGTGCATCATCCGGAGGCTAAGTACTTCAACGCGCGCTAACTCTAGCGTTGCACCGTTGGCGATTGAGCGAGTTCGCGCATGCCCAGCGGAGTGAGGAAGAATGGCCGCGCCATGAGCGACACGACAACTTCAACCCTGGCCGCTGTGCTGTGGGATTTCGACGGCACGCTGGCCGACACCGAGCCGCTCTGGATTGCCGCGGAGTATCACGTGATCAGCCAGCTGGGAGGGACCTGGTCGGAGGAGGACGCCGACCAGCTGGTGGGCAACTCGCTATTGGATTCCGGCGCATACATCCTCAACGCCATTGGCCGGGTGGATCTCAGCCCGGCCTGGGTCGTGGATCAGCTGCTCAGCTTCGTGGTGGACCACGTTCGGCGAAACCCGATGGTCTGGCGCCCGGGCGCGATCGAGCTGCTCGACTCTTTCGCTGCGGCTGGTGTTCCTTGCGCGCTGGTGTCGGCGTCATATCGGGTGCTGTTGGACGCTGCCCTGTGCCAGCTACCCAAGGGAACCTTCCGGGTGTCGGTGGCTGGAGACGAGGTGAGCCGGGGCAAGCCACATCCGGAGCCCTACCAGAAGGCTTGCACGGCCCTGGGAGTTTCCGCCCGGCACTGCGTCGTACTGGAGGACTCCGAGACGGGTTGCCGGGCCGGTAACGCCGCCGGAGCCTTGGTGCTCGCGGTGCCCAATCGGGTGGAGATCCCGAATGCGCCGCGGCGGCTCCACGTACCCTCCCTCGCGGACCTGGACGCAGCCGCCGTGGCAACAATGTTGGAGCAGTCAAATGCGACCTGACGCACGAGGGCGCTGGGTTTTGGCAATCGTCGGCCTGCTCCTGTTGTTGAGCGCATGCCGTGCGCCCGGCGAGCAGCCGGTGCCGACGCCCACGTCGCGCCCCACGCCGAGGCCGTTCACGGTGATGTCCACCGATCAAATCCGAGTCACCGATCCCGCTGCGATCACCGACGCCGCCTCAACGGTGCTTTCGCTGAACGTGTTCCAGCGGCTGATGACGGCCGATCCGGGCGGCTCGGTTCTGAAGCCCGATGCTGCTCGTGACTGCCTGTTCACCACAGCAACCACCTACACCTGCACGCTCAACGACGAGCTGGCGTTCCACAATGGGCATCCGTTGACCTCCAGTGACGTGAAGTTCAGCATCGAGCGGGCAGCGCGGCTCAACGTCCCCGGCTCGTCGGCAGTCGCGCTGTCTTCCCTCCGGAGGATCCAGACACCGGACCAGAAGACGGTGCGGTTCCTGCTGAGCAGTCCAGACACCCAGTTCGGCTGGGCGCTGGCTTCGCCGGCGGCGTCGATTGTCGATGAAGAGATCTACGACGCGGATCGAGTGCGAGATTCGAATGATCCCATCGTCGGGTCGGGTCCCTTCGCGGTCACCCATTACAGCGGAAATCAGCTGCAACTCAGCCGCTACCAGGCCTACGTCGGGCGTAATCCGGCCCGGCTGCCCGCTCTGGTCTACCGCAGCGTGGCCGACACGCCGACCCTCGAGGACGCCATGACCAAGGGCACGGTCGACGTGGTCTGGAGGGGCCTCGATGCACCAGCGGTCACCCGATACAGCCAGCAGGTGAGTCAGAGCGCCAATCAGGAGACCGTCAACGGCTTCGCTCAGAACGTGCTGGGCGGCGCGCGAGTGCTGCAACTCCAGTGGTCGCCGACTTCACGCATGCGGTCGAACAAGGGCTTGCGACAGGCGATAGCGGTCGCGCTGCAGAGGGACCGTACGTCGGATTCCATCGTGCCAACCGATGTGGATGGGCACACCGCTGCATTCCCCTTGGGCGGTAGTGCCAAGCCGAAGGTGACCTGGAAGAGCCGCATCAATCTCACCCTCGGCTATGACGCCTCGGCGCCCAATGGCCAAGACATTGCGACCCAGATCCGGATCCGGTTGGAAAACACCGGCGGACTGAGCGTGCAACTCAAGCCAGGAGTGACGGATGCGGACCTGAATCTTGTGGACCGAAAGGCCTGGACGGCGACAGCGCTGGCATGGATGCAGCCATATCTCGATGCGCCGTTGCCCACCGCCGCATCCACAGTCAGCACCATCGAGACCGAGTTTCGAGCGACCACTGACAATGCCAAGGCGAATCGGCTGCTGGCAGCACTACAGCAGCAGGCGGCCGTAGATCTGATCGTGCTACCGATCAGCCAGTCTGACGAGCACATCTACCTACGGCGCGGGGTGGAGATGAACGGCGACTCCTATGGCCCTGGTATGCAACTCGGGTTCTTTGGTATCAGCAATGGCTGAACAGGCCCAGTTGTCCGGTGTCCGGCTGGGTCCGCTGCAGGCAGGGGAGCGCATTACCCTGACCGATCCAAAGGGGCGACGTCATTCAGTCCTGCTGACTGAGGGTGGGCAGTTCCATACCACCAAGGGTGCTGTCAGTCACGACGACCTGATCTCCCGCCCCGAGGGCATCGTCGTGTCCTCGACGGGCGGCACCCAGTTCTTGGTGATGAGGCCGTTGCTCGGCGAGTTCACCGTGAGCATGCCGCGCGGCGCGGCGGTGGTCTATCCCAAAGACGCCGCCCAGATCTTGATGGCGGCCGACGTCTTCCCGGGTGCCCGGGTGCTGGAGGCTGGCGCGGGATCGGGTGCTTTGACCTGCAGCCTGCTGCGGGCGATCGGTCCGGGCGGGCGATTGATCTCTTATGAACGACGTGAGGACTTCGCAGCAATCGCCCAGCGCAACGTCGCGAACTTCTTCGGGGTGAACCCATCAACGTGGGACCTGCGAGTTGCTGATCTGCTCGAGTCATTCACCGCCGAAGCGCTGGATCGGGTGGTTTTGGACATGCTCGCGCCGTGGGAGTGTGTCGCAGCGCTGGCTGAGGTACTCGTGCCGGGAGGGGTGTTCTGCGCCTACGTCGCGACCACAACCCAGCTCGCTGAGACAGTGGAGACTTTGCGCGTCCACAGCGGTTTCACTGAGCCTCTGGCCACTGAATCGCTGGTTCGCGCCTGGCACGTTGAGGGCCTGGCCGTACGACCGCGGCACGATATGGTAGGCCACACCGGATTTGTGATCACGGCACGGCGATTGGCACCAGGGTTCACAGCACCGTTACGCAAACGTCGCCCAGCGCGCGGCGCGTACGGCAACGATTACCAGGGACCGCGTAGCCAGCCCGGGTAGGGTCTTGACAGGAGGTGTGTCATGACCGGACCTATCCACGATCGCGCTCCGCATGAGGACCGCGAATCTTTGATAGCCCAAATCGGTGCGCTCAGAGACGAGCTTGATCGGCTGCGTGAACGGGTCTCCTCACATCCGCACGACATCGCGATGCTGGAACGGCGGTTGGCCGACGCCCGTTCTGATGCCCGGAGCACTGCCGCCAACAACGAGCGCCTGGCAGCCACGCTGCGTGAGGCGCGGGACCAGATCGTGTCCCTGAAGAATGAGGTCGACCGGCTCGCGCAACCACCTGCCAGCTTCGCAGTCTTCCTGGCCGCGCATGAGGAGCAGACCGCGGACATCTTTACCGCCGGCCGCAAGATGCGCGTCAGCGTAAGCCCGGATGTTGATCTTGATGCTCTGACGCCTGGCAAGGAGGTGATGGTCAACGAGGCGATGAACGTGGTGAAGGTCCTCGAGTTCGACGAGGTCGGTGAGGTCGTGCTGCTCAAGGAGATGCTCGAGGGCGGCGACCGGGCGTTGGTGATCGGACATGGCGATGAGGAAAGCGTGGTCCGGCTGGCGTTTCGGCTTCGTGATCAACATCTGCGCTCCGGGGACTCCCTGCTGATCGACCGTCGAGTGCATTTCGCGTACGAGCGGATCCCGAAGCTCGATGTTGAGGAGCTGGTGCTGGAGGAGGTACCCGACATCGACTACTCGGTGATCGGTGGCCTCGGCAATCAGATCGAGGCGATCCGGGATGCAGTCGAGTTGCCCTTCCTGCACAAGGAACTCTTCGACGAGCACGAACTCAAGGCACCAAAGGGAATCCTGCTCTACGGACCGCCCGGCTGCGGCAAGACGTTGATCGCGAAAGCTGTGGCGAACTCGCTGGCGAAGAAGGTCAGCGAGCGAACCGGGGAGGAAGGACGCAGCTTCTTCCTCAACATCAAGGGTCCCGAGCTGCTGAACAAGTACGTCGGTGAAACGGAGCGGCACATCCGGCTGGTCTTCCAGCGTGCCCGCGACAAAGCGACCGACGGGATGCCGGTGATCGTCTTCTTCGATGAGATGGACTCGCTGTTCCGGACCCGCGGTTCGGGCGTCTCCTCAGACGTGGAGAACACCATCGTGCCGCAGCTGTTGAGCGAGATCGACGGTGTCGAGGGCCTGGACAATGTGATCATCATCGGAGCCTCGAACCGAGAGGACATGATCGACCCGGCGATCCTGCGGCCAGGTCGGCTGGACGTGAAGATCAAGATCGAGCGGCCTGACGCGGAAGCCGCGCGGGAGATCTTCAGCAAGTATCTGACGCCCACGCTGCCGCTGCACCCGGAGGATCTCGCAGAATTCGATCATGATCCGCAGATCTGCGTGCAGGCCATGATCGACCGCACGGTTGGCCGGATGTATGAGGAGTCAGAGGAGAACCAGTTCCTGGAGGTCACCTACGCAGGTGGTGACAAGGAAGTCCTGTACTTCAAAGACTTCAACTCCGGGGCGATGATTCAAAACATCGTTGACCGGGCCAAGAAGATGGCGATCAAGGACTTCCTGGAGACTGCCGTGCGAGGCCTGCGAATTGGTCACCTGATGCAGGCTTGCCTGGATGAGTTCGCCGAGAACGAGGACCTGCCCAACACCACTAACCCTGATGACTGGGCGAAGATCTCTGGGAAGAAGGGCGAGCGGATCGTCTTCATCCGGACGCTCATCTCCTCCAAACAGGGCACCCAGCCTGGCCGGTCCATCGACACGGTCTCCAACACAGGCCAGTACCTGTAAGACCGCTTCAACCGCTCATTGCGTGCGCTCGGAGTGGAGATTACTGCGCTCTGGACACGCGGAATGCCTGTCTAGCCGACCTGATCAACGCCTGACTCAGCGAGAGCAGAGGACTGACAACTTTCGACAAGCCGGCGCTCGAAGAGGTGGTCTGGGGACGATGCATGATCGAGATCCATCGACTCACTCATGCTCGCGCTAGCGGTGCGAGATCAGGCGCCCAGGGGTGGACTCAGCCGAGATCCTGGCACGGGCGTGCTGGATGAGCTGCAGCCCGGCGCGCCAGCCGAGAAGGAATAGCGCCAGGACACAGCCGGCGACGATGACGAACGAAAGACTCACCCCGGCGCCGGTGACCAGCCGCAGGATCATGCCGATGACGACCGTTCCGAGCCAAACTGCGACGCCGGATTTCAGCGAGACCGGATGCCGCCAGGTGCGGCCAATCAGCGTTCCCACCAGGCAACCGGCGAGGAAGGGCCAGGCTGTGTGTGCCACGCCTAGGAGGTCGGTCGCCTCCTGGTGACTGCTGCGTCCGACAATCGCAAAGACCAAGATGCAGATCACATCCACAGCAATCGCCGGAAGGATCCGCATGAACATCACACTACGCTGAGGCCATGGCTTCCACAGCCGATCGTGACGACTCCGCCGCGGCGAGCTCGGAGATCGCTGCCCGCCTGAACACTCGAGTGATGGGCATCGAGACTGAGTATGGCATCAGCGCCCTTTCCCCAGGGCCGTCGGCGATACCGGGTGCATTCAGCAGTGCGTTCGTTGAGGACGATCTGCATCCCATGCAGCTGTCCAACCATGTCGTCAAGGCCTACGGTGCCTCAGCAGCAGGACAGCCAGCCGGCTGGGATTACGAGACCGAGACTCCGCTGCGGGACATTCGTGGCTACGAGATCTCCCGGGCCGCCGCTCACCCGGACCAGCTCACCGACACCGATCTCGGCATGGCCAACGTCATTTTGACCAATGGGGCGCGGCTCTACGTCGATCACGCGCATCCGGAGTACTCCAGCCCCGAGGTCACCTGCGCGCTCGATGCCGTGCGCTATGACAAGGCCGGCGAGGCTGTGATGGCGATCGCCGCGCAGCGCGCCACACAGTCGCTGGGACGCTCGGTCCGGCTCTACAAGAACAACACCGACGGCAAGGGCGCGTCCTACGGCACCCACGAGAACTATCTGCTGCAGCGCAGCACACCCTTCGACCGGATTGTGACGCAATTCACGGCCTTCCTCGTGTCGCGGCAGGTGATCACCGGAGCCGGTCGCGTTGGCGTCGGTCAATCCAGCCAGACCCCAGGTTTCCAGATCAGCCAACGCGCGGACTTCTTCGAAGCGGAGGTGGGACTCGAGACCACGCTCAATAGGCCGATCATCAACACGCGCGACGAGCCGCACGCCGACGCGAGCCGGCATCGCAGGCTGCATGTGATCACTGGAGACGCCAACCTCTCGGAGATCTCGACCTACCTCAAGGTGGGTACTGCGGCTTGGGTGCTGCGGGTCATCGAGGCGGGGGAGCTAGGCACCGACGTACGGCTCGACGGACCTGTCGCGGCCATGCGGACCGTCAGCCACGACCTGCTGGTCCGGGAACCCCTATATCTCCTCGAGGGGCCGAGCATGACAGCTCTGGACCTACAAGAGGTGTACCTGGAGGCTTGCCGCAACCACTATGAGCGCATTGCCGGAGATCTCACCGAGACGGCTCGAATCGAGGCGAAGGACATCTTCAGTCGCTGGCAGGATTGCCTGGATGCCTTGCGCGCCGACATTTTCAGCCTGGCTGACCAGCTTGACTGGGTAGCCAAGCTCAAGCTGCTGGAGTCCTATCGGCAGCGCGACGGATTGAGCTGGTCCGCCCCCAAGCTGGCGCTGATCGACCTGCAGTATGCCGACGTCGATCCGCGCCGCAGCCTGTACCGGGCCCTGCTGACCAATGGGAAGATGCGGCGGCTCGTCACCGATGAGGAGATCGAGCGGGCACGCAACTCCCCACCAGATGACACCCGGGCCTACTTCCGCGGCCGGGTCATGGAGAAGTTCGGCTCATCGGTAGTTGCGGCTTCCTGGGATTCGGTGATATTCGATGTTCCCGACCGCCCTGCGTTGCAGCGATTGCCTCTGTTGGACCCGTTGCGCGGCACTCGTGAGCAGGTTGGCCAGATGCTTGACGAATGCAATTCCGTCACTGAGCTGTTCGCAGCGCTCGGTCGTTAGCCCGACCCTGTTAGGTGCACGCTAGAGAAAGTCATGGCCTTGTCGGCGGTGTTCGTTACGCTTGAGGCCAGCAGAGACGAGGAGCAGGTATGGCTGAGTCAGAGCAGAGCCAGCGCAAGGCACGCCGAGCCGACGATCGTGAGGTCGAGGACCTGGCGCCTGCTGACACTGCGCATAAGGCGGAGCTGGACTCAGAGGTGGACTCTCTGCTGGACGAAATAGACGACGTGCTCGAGGTCAACGCCGAGGAGTTCGTGCGCTCGTTCGTTCAGAAAGGCGGCCAGTGAACGACGGACGACAAGTCGTTGAACTGACCTCAGAGTTCTTTCGTATCGGGTCTTCTTCCTTTACCGACTTCGCTTCGCGGGTTGCTCCGGACGTCTTGCCGTCGTCGCGTACGGCAGCTGCCGGCGTCGCTGACCTCTCACCACACGGTACGACGATCGTGGCCGCGGCGTTCCCTGGCGGAGTTGTGGTGGCCGGTGACCGACGGGCCACCATGGGCAACATCATCGCGCAACGTGACATCGAAAAGGTCTTCGCGGCGGATGAGTTCTCGATCATCGGAATTGCCGGAGCTGCTGGGCTGGCGGTTGAGCTGGTTGGCTTGTTCCAGGTCGAGCTCGAGCACTACGAGAAGATCGAGGGCGCCCCGCTGTCCTTGGTGGGCAAGGCAAACCGACTGGCCACGATGATTCGGCTGAACCTCGGCCTCGCCATGCAAGGCCTCGTCGTGGTGCCGCTGTTCGCCGGCTGGGACGAAACAACCCAGGAGGGCCGGATCTTCTCCTATGACGCAACCGGTGGCCGCTACGAGGAGCATGCCTACTTCTCGGTCGGGTCCGGCTCGGTTTTTGCTCGAGGCTCTCTGAAGAAGCTCTATCGACCCGATTTTGATGTGAATGAAGCCACCATGGCGGTGATCCAGGCGCTTTATGACGCCGCCGATGATGACTCCGCGACTGGTGGCCCCGACATGACGCGGAAGATCTTCCCCGTCGTGCTGGCCGCGACCGGAGATGGTGTGCAGCGCATGAGCGATGAGCGGATTGCCGAGATGATCGGGCGGGTCATGGCAAGTCGCGCAGAGCGGCCGGACGGACCGGGAGCGCCCCTTGCCTAAACTTCGTCCCCCTCGGGAGGGGGCGCC
>JAJTCL010000015.1 GCA_021323255.1 Propionibacteriaceae bacterium
CGGGTACGTGGCATAGTTTTAAGGTAACCCTGTTCTTCAGGCTAACCTTAGGATCTTGAGTGGGCGTCGCGCAAGAGTCCGGGTCAGGCGACCTGAACACGATCGCCATGCTGGGCCGGGCGTACAGCCTGCTCGGCTTCAAGATCGTGGAAGGGGTGGTCGGCGCCGGCTTCCCGCAGAAGCCGTCGCACTCCGCCGTTTTCGCACAGATCAAGGCCGACGGCATGCGGCTCACCGATCTGGCCCGCGGAGCCAACATCACCCCGCAAGCCATGGGCGAGCTGGTGGACGAACTCGAGGATCTGGGCTATGTGGAGCGTCGGCCTGATCCGACCGATCGAAGGGCCAAGCTGATCGTGCTAACCGACCGCGGAAAGCAATCAATTGCAGCCGGCATTGCCACCATCGACGGACTCGAGGACCAGATCACGGCCATACTGGGCGAGCGCGGCCATCGGCAGTTGCGCACTCTGCTGCGCAGGCTCCTGAAAGAAGGACAGATCTCCTAGTCGATGTTCAACGCGTCTTCCCGAGCGGGTCAAGATCAATTCGGTTGCGGTAGATAGCGGACCATCAATACGCCGTCAATGTCCCCAATCGCCTTGATCACCGAATCTGGCACATCGCTGTCCACGTCAACCAAGGTGTAGGCCAAGTCCTTTCGGGACTTGTTGGTCATGGTCGCGATATTGAGACCGGCCACGGCCATCTCGTGAGAGATCCCGCCGACCATATTCGGCACATTCGCGTTGGCAATCGCGATCCGGAACTGGGACTCCCTGGGCAACATCACGTCGGGGAAGTTCACCGAGTGTCGAATGGTGCCATCGAGCAGGTAGTCACGTAGCTGCTCGGCGACCATCACTGCGCAGTTCTCCTCAGCCTCTCGGGTCGAGGCGCCCAGGTGTGGCAGCAAGATCACGCCTGATTGCTGGGCGAGGTGCGGAGCAGGAAAGTCGCAGACGTACTTCGACAGCCGCCCAGACTCCAGTCCGTCCAAGATCGCGGTGTCGTCGACCACCCCACCGCGGGAGAAATTGAGCACCACCGCGCCGGGTTTCATCTGGGCGATGCCGCCAGCGTCGATCATGCCGCGGGTCGCGTCGACGAGCGGCACGTGCAACGTGATGAAGTTACTGTGCTTGAGTACCTCGCCCAGACTGTGCGCCTTCTTGACCGACGCCGGCAGACTCCAGGCCGAGTCCACGGTGATTTCGGGGTCGTACCCGATGACGTTCATGCCGAGCTTGATCGCCGCATCGGCAACCAGGCAACCGACCTTGCCGAGGCCGACAACGCCGAGCGTATGAGTCGCCAACTCAAACCCGTTGAAGGCTTTCTTGCCAGCCTCGATCTTGTTCTCTAGCTCCGGATCCCCGGGATCCAGGGAGTCGAGGTATTTGAGCGCGTGGTCGATGTTGCGCGCCGCGAGCAACATGCCCGCCACAACGAGTTCCTTGACAGCATTCGCGTTGGCGCCCGGCGCGTTGAAGACCGGGATGCCTCGCTCTGACATCCTCGCGATCGGCACGTTGTTGGTGCCGGACCCTGCCCGGCCGACCGCCAGCAGCGCCTCAGGAATCTCCATGCCGTGCAAGTCGGCGGAGCGAACCAGGATGGCGTGCGGATCATCGACATCCGCCGACACCGCAAATCGATCCCAGGGCAAACGCTTCAGCCCTCCAGCGGAGATGTTGTTGAGGACTCGTACTCGGTACTTCTCAGTCATTTGTCTGCCTCAGCCTTTCGTCGCCGCGAACTCGGCCATGTAATCCACCAACGCCTGGACGCCTTCGATCGGCATCGCGTTGTAGAGCGATGCGCGCATGCCACCGACCGAGCGGTGTCCCTTCAGCTCCACCAGGTCGTTTTTTGCAGCGCCTGTCAGGAACTCAGCCTCGAGATCCGGATTCGACAACCGGAATGGGATGTTCATCCGTGACCGATCGGGCTTCTCGACGGGGTTCAGATAGAATTCGGAGCCGTCGATGAAGTCGTAGAGCAGCTCAGCCTTAGCGATATTGCGTTGCTCCGCGGCGGCCAGCCCGCCGGTCTCCAGCAGCCACTGGAACACCAGACCGGCAACGTAGACCGCATACGTTGGCGGCGTGTTGTACATCGACCCCGCCTTGACGTGGGTTGCGTAGTCGAGCATTGCCGGCGGCCTAGGTTCACCGATGCCGATGAGATCCTCGCGTACGATCACCAAGGCCAGCCCGGCCGGGCCGATGTTCTTCTGCGCGCCGGCGTAGATCAAGCCGAATCGTCCGACATCCAGCGGGCGGGATAGCAGGTTGGAGGACATGTCACTGACCAGCGGCACCTCGCCGACGTCGGGCACCCAACCGAACTCGACGCCGTTGATGGTCTCATTGGCGGTGTAGTGCACGTAGGCTGCGCGCTCACTCAGTTGCCAGTCCAACTGGGCCGGTACATAGGTGAATGCTCTGTCCTCTGCGCTGGCAGCCAGATTCACATCGGCCAAGCTCCCGGCCGCGTTGATGGCCTTTTTCGCCCATTCACCGGTGTTGATGTAGTCGGCGACAGCGCGGCCCTGGATGAGGTTCATCGGGATCATCTCGAACTGCAGGGAGGCCCCGCCTTGCAGAAAGAGCAGGTGGTGGCTAGCCGGGATACCGAGTAGCTTGCGCAGATCGGCCTCCGCCTTCTCTGCGATTGAGATGAAGTCTTTGCCACGGTGACTCATCTCCATCACCGACTGTCCCGTGCCGTGCCAATCGAGCATCTCCTCCGCTGCCTGGAGCAGCACTTCTTCGGGAAGGGTGCCTGGGCCGGCGCTGAAGTTGTAGACGCGTGGCATGAGTGTTCGATCCTGACTGTTCGGCTTGGAACGTAGGGCGGCCAAGCGTGGAGACTACCTCCTGGCGGCAGTCAATCGCGCGCTTTCTCTCGCAATGGGTGCTGTGTGCCCCGAGAGGTCCGATGTGCCCTGAGCTTGTCGTAGGGCACGCTTTGGCCCAACACTTGATTGTGAACCGTCGTCACGTCGGCTTCGGAACGGCCATGCTGACAGCAGCTCTGCTGCCTTTGACGATCACGCCTGCGGCTGCCGAGCCAGCCACCAGCTTGTCGTATCCGACCAGCGCATCGGCTACCCGACTGACGGGGTACGCCTTCGACGCCTGCGTCGCGCCGACACTCGAGACCATGCAGGCCTGGAAGATCGCCTCGCCGTACCAAGGCGTCGGCATCTACATCGGCGGAGTCAGCAGGAGCTGCGCCCAGCCAAATCTCACCGCGAGCTGGGTGACAGCGGCGTCGATACAAGGCTGGCGGATCATTCCGATTTATGTGGGTTACCAGGCGCCGTGCATCCGCCGATCGAGCACAACCAAGTTCACCAGTCTCACCGCAACGACCCTGGGGATAGCCGACGCTGCAGACGCGGTGGTGCAGGCGCAGGCGCTGGGCTTGCTGCCGGGCAGCGCCATCTACGGTGACATGGAGCACTACGCCCCCACCGATTCCGAGTGCCGGGAAGCCGTGCTGACCTACGTCTCGGCCTGGACCAAGGAGCTGCACCGCCTGGGCTATCTCGCAGGCATGTACGCGAACATGTCCTCCGGTGCCAAGCATTTGTCCGAGGCGTACGCCTCGCCGGCCCACGCTCGTCCGGATGTCTTGTGGATGGCGCGCTGGGACAGCAGCCCGAAGCTGACCGGATGGGCTGGCATCCCCAATGCGCAGTGGTCCAATCATCAGCGCGGGAAGCAGTATCGCGGGGACCATGAGGAGAGCTACGGAGGCGTCAAGATCAACATCGATAGCGACCGCTTCGATGCGCCGGTCGCCACGGTGAGCTACCCGTATCAGGTCACCAGCTCGGTCGACCTCAATGGCCGGAGCGGCCCGACCACCTCAGCTCCGCGTATCGCGAGCTATGCGGCCGGTGCGACGGTGCCAGTGGTCTGCCAGACCGCAGGTCGCAAGGTCGGAACCACGTCGGTATGGAACAAGCTGGCCGATGGCAACTACGTCACAGACAACTACGTCGGCACGCCCTCGAAGACCACCTACAGCGCACCGCTGCCACGCTGCACCTACCCCTTCCAGGTCATGGTGCCGACGCTGAACCGGCGCACCGGTCCAGGTCCTCGTCATCCCATATCGGGCACGCTCCCCAACGGTGCCCTGGGCTGGGTGATCTGCCAGCGCTCAGGATCCGAGGTCGGAACGACATCGGTCTGGGACAAGCTGGAGGATCGCACCTATCTCACCGACCTTTATCTGGCAACGCCCAGCAAGACGACGTACAGCCCGCCTGTCCCTCGGTGCTGACCTGCACGAGTTGGACGCATTCTCGGGCTCGTGAGGCCACTCCGCATCCCTTACGTGGACACTGCAGCATCTGCACAGGTGCAGCGGAGTCCAAGTGCGTGGGGCGGAGTGAGATCGTGAACGCTGATGCGGCCTCCGTGGACGCCTCGTCTCCATGCTTGGCAAACTAATCGAATCTATGTTCAAATAGGCCCGTGAGGTGGGCTGGTCAAGAGATCTCCAAGGACGCCGTCCGAGATTCGGCCGCCTTGCCCGGGCTGGACCGACTCAACAATCTGGTGCGATCGGTACGCACACCGGAGTTCGCGGGCATCACCTTCCACGAGGTCTTGGCGAAGTCGGCGCTGAACCGCGTACCCGCCGCGGCTGCACTCCCATTCAACTGGACGATCAACCCCTACCGCGGCTGCAGCCACGGCTGCGTCTACTGCTTCGCTCGCAACACCCACACCTACCTCGATCTGGACGCCGGCCAGGACTTCGACCGCCAGATCATCGTCAAGATCAACATCGGTGATGTCTTGGCCCGTGAGCTGCGCCGACCGACCTGGACCCACGAGCCGGTGGCACTCGGGACCAACACTGATCCCTATCAGCGAGCCGAAGGTCGCTATCGGCTGATGCCGGGGATCATCGCGGCGCTGGCTGGGTCGGGCACACCGTTTTCGATCTTGACCAAAGGCACCACGGCACGGCGGGATCTGCCGCTGCTGGACCTCGCTAGCCGAGCGGTATCGGTCAGCATGGGCGTCTCTATCGCGCTCATCGACGAGGACATCCACGCTGCGCTCGAGCCTGGTACGCCCACGCCGAGAGCGCGGCTCGAGCTGGTTCGCGCCATCGTGGAGGCGGGTCTGCCCTGTCAGGTGATGGTTGCGCCGATACTGCCGATGATCACCGACAGCGACGAGCAGATCGATGCCCTTCTCGGGCAGATTGCCGCCGCGGGAGCAACCGGTGCCACGGTGTTCGCGCTGCACCTGCGCCCCGGTGCTCGGGAGTGGTTCTTGCGCTACCTCGGCACCCATCACCCAAAGCTGCTGCGCCCTTACGCCGAGCTATATCGGAAGGGCTCCTACGTCACCCACTCCTACGCGGCCGACCTAGCTCGCCGCTCTTCGGTGCTGCTCCGCAGACATGGCCTCGACCGAAGGGACAGTCCGCTGCGCATACCCGATACGCGTACGGCACCCATCCCGCCACACCTCGCCCTGAGTGAACCCAGCCTCTTCTGATACCCCCGGCGTGCAACCGAGCTGAAAAAGCCCGCCAGCGTTGTCAACGCAGGTTGCGGAAGAAGTTGCGGAGGTCCTCGATCAACAGTGCCGGCTCTTCCATGGCCGGGAAATGTCCGCCCTCGGTGTGCTCGCCCCAGTACGCCATCTGGTGCTGCGGGTCCATAAAGCGCCGCATGATGGGTTCGGTGTTGAACACCACCCACCCGCTCGGTACGCCAGAGGGGGCAATCCAGTCCAGATCCGAGTGCTCGGCCTCGGACAGGAAGCGGGCCGCGCTAGCGCCGCTCCTGGTGAACCAGTAGATACTGACGTTGGTCAGCAGCTGGTCCCGATCCACTGCCTCCTCCGGTGTCCGTGACGCCGGGTTGGTCCAGGTCTGGAACTTCTCGACAATCCATGCGAGCTGCCCGACCGGAGAATCAGTCAGGGCCGCAGCGATCGTCTCGGGCCGATGGCCCTGCAAATCGAGGTATCCGCGCTCGGCGCGCCAGGCCGTACGCTCCTGGTCGACCCGCGTTCGCTCCTCCTCGGTGAGATGGTCTGGGATCGGAAACTGCTCCCCGGCCAGCCCCAGCGAACCGGGATCACTGACCACGAGCGTTCCAACGACATGCGCGGAGTCGATGGCACCGAGCCGACCGCTGACGCCGGCGCCAATATCCCCGCCATGGGTGCCATAGCGCGAGTACCCCAGCTGCGCCATCAGTTCCGCGAACGCCGCTGTGGTCCGCCCGAGCTCCCACCCGGTCTGACGTACCGGGGTGGAAAACCCGAAGCCAGGCAGTGATGGGATGACCAGATCGAAGGCGTCCTGGGGATCGCCTCCGTGGGACCTTGGGTCACTGAGCGGGCCGATCAAATCAGAGAACTCGACCACCGAGGACGGGTAACCGTGGGTGATCAACAGCGGCAGCGCGTTCGGTTCCGGAGAGCGGAGGTGAAGGTAGTGGATGGGCTGCCCGTCGATCTCGGCGATGAACTGTGGAACCTGGTTGAGTCGGGCTTCCTGAGCTCGCCAGTTGAACTCATGGCGCCAATAGTTGGTCAGCTCTCGGAGGTAGGGCTGGGGTACGCCGCGCGCGAAGTCGGCACGAGTGTCTGGTGCGGGGTCGGCCCAGCGGGTCGCGTCGAGCCGGCGATGGAGGTCACCCAGCTCGGAGTCGGTGATCTCGATCTGGAACGGTCTGAGTGCGGTAGCTGTTGTCATGCCAACACGTTAGAGGCAATTGCGGAAGAGTTTGTTCCTCGATTGCTGCCAGACTAAGGAATTATGTGGCAGACCTCGACGCGCCTGCTTCAGCTGCTTGCCATGCTGCAAGCGCGCCGCGACTGGTCCGGGCAGGACCTGGCGTCCCGGCTTGCCGTGAGCACCCGGACCATCCGGACCGATGTCGAGCGGCTCCGGGAACTGGGCTATCCGGTGGATGCAACGCCCGGCGTGGGAGGTGGATACCGCCTCGGCCAAGGAACGACAATGCCGCCGCTCCTGCTCGATGACGAAGAGGTGGTGGCAGTCGCCATCGGGCTCCGTACCAGCACTGGCTCCGGTGTTACGGGCATCGAGGAGGCGTCGCTGCGAGCTCTGGTCAAGCTCGAGCAGCTCATGCCCTCACGGTTGCGGCATCGAATTGATGCCATGCGAGCCGCAACGGTGAGCATCCCCGGGACCGGGCCGACGGTGGATTCGGAGGTTCTGGGCGCGATCGCTGGCACTATTCGAGCCAGCGAGCGACTGCGCTTCAGCTACGTCGACCACGACGGCAACCAAACTGTGCGGACCGCAGAGCCGGAGCGACTCGTTGCCTGGGGCCGCCGCTGGTACCTGCTTGCCTGGGACGTTGACCGGAACGACTGGCGCATTTTCCGAGTGGACCGGATCACACCCAAGACGCCGAGCGGCCCTCGCTTCAAGCCACGGACGCTCACCGACGATGAGGCGTCCAGGTATGTGCAGCGCTCCGCCGGCACTGCGACCTGGCGGTATCGCGCCCGAATTCGCATCCATGCGCCAGTTGATCAGGTGCGAACGCAGCTGCCTCTGGCAGTGTCGGTTTCACCGGACGGACCCGATCGCTGCATCATCCAGGTGGGCTCTGACACTCCACACCAACTTGCGCTCTACATCGGGCTGCTGGACGCCGACTTCGACATCCTTGACCCACCGGACCTCGCCGAAGCCGTCATCCGCCTCGCGGAGCGCTACCAGCGAGCGGCCAAGGGTTTGGGCAAGTAGCACCGGCCCTGGTTCTGCATCGCCAGTGACTCCAAGAGCGACGCAGTGGGCGCAGTTCGACTTCGGTGGTGATGCATATTCAGGGCGTGCTCCCTACCGAAGCGCGATGTGAGGCATCCGCAGCGCTGCGTCGGCGGGCAGCCCAAGTGCGGCAGCGACGTCGGAAAGGCCGGGCCAGTCAGCACGAACCCAGGTTCGCGGATCGTCGCTGTTCTTCGGCCGACTGAGCCGCGCCAACGGCGGAATGCGGATCGCGCCCAACACGGGTGCATCTTCCGGCAGGTTGCCACGCTTGCGAGCAGTGCGGACTGCGTCACGAAGGCCACCCAGCTCATCGACCAAACCACTCTCGAGCGCATCCCGGCCCGTCCACACCCGGCCCCGAGCGACGGCTTCGATCTCCTGCACCGGACGGTTTCGTCCAGCGGCGACCTTGCCCACGAAATCGTCGTAGATGGCGTCGATGGTCACCGCGAAGCGGGCCCGCTCGTCCTCACTGAACCCCTGCCGGAACGAGTACATCAAGGCCCGGGCACCCTGCTGCACGGTGTCTGTACTGAGCCCGGTGCGTTCCAGCAGGCCGTTCACCACGAACTTGCCGGCGAATACCCCGATCGAGCCGGTCAGAGTTGCCGGGAGGGCCACAATCACATCAGCCGGGCAGGCAATGTAGTACCCGCCGGACGCCGCGACGTCGCCCATCGAGACCACGACGGGCTTACCGGATTCCCGCAGCCGGAAGACCTCCCGCCAGATCACCTCCGACGCTACCGCTGAGCCTCCCGGCGACTCGATGCGCAGTACGACGGCCTGCGCCTTGTCATTGTCGTGGGCAGCACGGAGCTGTGCTGACACGCTGTCGCTACCAGCCTGACGACCCAGCGGACTGCGTCGGGTCCGGCCAGAGACGATCGCTCCTCGCACGTCGACCAGCGCGACGTGGCCGCGGCGGTGAGGCGGTGGCGCGATCTTGCGGCGGGGCCGCCACCGGTCGGCGAACAGTAGCTCAGGTTCGCCATCGGTCCGAGCGCGCATCTCGGCGTAAACCTGGTCGCGGAAGCCGAGTCGGTCCACCAGACCGACGTCTCGGGCCTCGGCGGCAGTCCGTGGTCCGGTATTGATCAGCTCGCGCACCCGATCATGGTCCAGGCCACGGGCATCGCCGATGATCTGCACTGCATCGGTGAAGACCGATTCGGCCAACCGCTCGAGCGCTTCGCGATGTGCCGGGGTGTATTCGGTACGCATCACCACGTCGGCCGCATTCTTGTACTCGTGGCGCTGCTCCACCTGCGGCTCAACGCCAAGCCGGTCGAGCGCGCCGCGGAGGAAGGTCGTCTCAATGCCGACGCCCAGCAAGCCGACTCCCCCACCCGGCTGGAGCCAGACTTCACCGAACGCGGTTGCCAAGACGTACCCCGCCATGTCATGCGCCGAACCTTCGCCAAAGGTCTCCGCCCAGGCCAGCGTTGGCTTGCCGCTTGCCGCGAACTCCCGCACGCCGAGCCGCAATTCCTGCATGGTCCCCCACGGCCAGACACCGCCCACCTTGGCGATCAGCCCGACGACATGCCGGTCCTCCGCAGCGTCGTGGAGGGCTCGCAAGGTGGGGCGCAGCAGCCGGCGTCCGCGGGCGCGCAACCGGGCAATCGGGTCGTCCGCCTCCGGGGCAACCAGAGGCTCAGTCAGATCTAGTTCGAGAAGCAGGTTTGGCCGTCTGCCGGGAAAGTCAACCATGCGTCAACGGTAGGCCCTCCTCCGCCGATGCCCGCGGCCGCGCCAAATGGGGTGTCGGTCAACCTGTGATGGCGGTGTGGCCAGTCGCGCGGAAACCCGTAGCTCAGATGAATGATGACTGTTCGACACAGGCGGCGTACTCAGTCGCAGCCTGCTCTTGGCTCAAGTTCCCGCTGAGTAAGCCGATATTGAGGACGTCGAGCCGTGCGCGCACGGTTTCCGCCCGGGAAACGTTTTCGCCAGCGCTGTTTGATTTCTGCAATTGAGTGACGATGGCTGCAACCAGGGAGCAGACAGCGGCGAGGATGCAGAGGATCCGCCATATCGACGGCTGAACGCCGACAACAGCCGGAGCACCGGCCAAGGCCGTTGCCAGTGCGCCCGCCACTATGGCCACATTGAGCAGGCGCCGCTGTCGCGTCCGCGCCTGACCCAAATACTTCGCCACTTGATCGCGAGTGCGTTGAATCAAAGATGACAAATCGCCGCCCGGTGGTCCGTATTGGCCTTCAGGGACAAATCCTCTGTCAGACATCACGGACTCCTTTGGCATAGCAGCGTCAAGAATTTTACCGAATCATGCATTATCCATGGCTAGACAATTTCCGCATCTAAAGCAAACACCGCGCTATCGCGTGAACCAGCTGGACCCGCAGTGTCAGTCCATGACCCGGTCGACCGAGTAGGCCGAAGCCTGGAGATGGAACAGCTCGGCGTATTGACCCCCGAGCGCCACCAACTCATCATGGGTGCCCTGCTCGACAACTCGTCCATGATCGAGAACGTAGATCCGGTCGGCGGTCCGTACCGTGGAGAACCGGTGAGAGATGATCAACGCGCTGCGGCCGCGCAGCACCTCGTGCAGCGAGGAGAACAACTCGTACTCTGCTCGCGCATCAAGCGCTGCCGTCGGCTCATCGATGATCACTAGCGGCGCATCCCGATAGAACGCGCGCGCTATGGCAACCTTCTGCCACTGCCCTCCAGAGAGCTCGTGTCCACCGACGAATCGACGCGACAGCGGTGTCTGGTAGCCCGCCGGGAGTGCCGACAAAAACGAGTCGGCATCGGCGATCCTGGCCGCCTCCCGGATTGCCGCGTGATCGATTTCGTGATCCGGTCGAGCCACCGCGATGTTCTCCTCGGCGCTGAGCGCGTATCGGACGAAGTCCTGGAAGATGATCGCCACCCGCTCCCGGAACAGATCCGGCCGAAAGGTGGCTACGTCCACACCATCCCACCTCACTGCGCCGCTGCCCGGCTCGTACAGGCCAGCCATCACCTTGGCCAGCGTGGTCTTGCCCGAACCGTTCTCGCCTACCAGGGCGACCACCTCACCCTGGTTGACCTCGATGCTGGCCGACTGCAGGGCCAGCGCACTACGTCCGGGATAGGAGAAACTCACCGCATCGGCTCGGACCCGCCGGAAGTCTGCCGGTGGCGCGATGGCGCGCGAGCCGCCTTCGGCTGCCGGCGCCAGGGTGAGGAAGCCGTCCAGATCATCGATGAACTGCCCAGATTCAAAGATCGCCTGTACGCCGCTGAGGCCGGACTGGATCTGACTGGCCAGCAACCGGATCGCGACCAGCGCGGCACCGGCCGCAACAATGCTCAATCGGCCGGTCGAAATCAGCCACCCGAGGAGGAAGAGGGTCAGCGCCAACAGAACGGCAGAGCCAAGGCTGCCAGCCACACCGAGCCTCGACCGGTGCCAGAGGTGCTGAGCAAGATCACGGAGGTAGTCGGCATACAAGGTGTCCAAACGCGTGCCGAAGTTGCGCGCGAGACCGAAAGCCCGCACTTCCTTGGCCTCATCCCGGCCGGTCTGTACCCGAGTCAGGTAGTTCCGCAGACGCATCGATTGTGTTTGCCGAGCCAGAAAGTCCAACTCGAGCTGGCTTTGCCGCCGGCTCGTCAGCAGCACCGGCACACCTCCGACCAAGAGCAGCGGCAGCAACCCGGGATGCACTAACACAATCGCGATCACCAAGCCAGCGCTACCGGCCGCTGACCCCACCGTTGCCACCAAGCCATGAGTGATCTGATACGGACGGGTCAGCGCAGTGGCTTGTACACGCTGCAGGCGATCGTAGAACCGGGCTGATTCGAACTTCCGCAGGTCAACGCGGGTGGCAACTCTCAATACCCGCTTCCACATGACGGCGACCACCAGCTCGGCGGCATAGCGCCCGAGCCCTACCTGCACGGAGGCGATAACCGCAGTGACGGCGGTCAGGCCCGCCAGCAGCATGACTGGCTGCACCAGACGCCAAAGATCTCCAGGATTGCCCGAGATGTCCAGCACGGCCGTCAAAGCCAGCTGCACTGCAAAGACCTGCAGCGTTAGGGCAAGGGCGTTGAGTAACTGCAGCCCAATCAGGGCAAGGAATGGGGTACGCGCAGACTGCCAAACTATGGACAAGCTGCGCGCCATCAGACGGGTGAGCCGGCTTATCGACTTTCGCTGGTCCTGCTCCGGAGTCGCGAGGTCCATCGGGTCGATTTCACTCACGGATGCATCGTAGGGTTGCTGGAACGCGTGCGTGGCGAGTTACGGCGAAGCCGAATTGCGCTGCGGCGCGACTTTGCGCGACGGCGTAGGGGAAAGGGTGAGGAATGGGCAACGGAGCCGATACAGGCCGCGAACACGGACCGCGGTCCCCGGAACAGATCCGCAATGTCGTGCTTGTCGGGCCGGCGAGTGTCGGCAAGAGCACGCTTTTCGAACGGTTGATAGCAGCGCGAGTGCCGGGTCGACATCAGCGGGGCGAGCCCGGCCCATCGCAGTCGCTGGGCGCCGCGTCGATCGCCAGCGGTGAGGTGATGATCAACCTGCTGGACACCCCCGGCAACCCCGACTTTGTCGGCGAGGTGAGGGCTGGGTTGCGGGCGGCCGACGCTGTCTTGTTCGTGGTATCGGCCAGTGACGAGATCGACGACGCAACCCGGCTGCTCTGGCGGGAGTGCGAGGCGACGAAGATGCCTCGAGCGATCGCGGTCACCAAGCTCGAGCAATCCCGAGCCGACTTCGAGGAGTCCATGGCTCGTTGCCGCCAGGTATTCGGCGATGTCCAGCCGCTCGGGGTACCGCTGATCGAAGAGGGCCACGTTGTCGGTGCCATCAATCTGCTGCGTCGTAGCGTCACTGACTATCGCAGCGGTGAATCGATGTCACGTGAGCCCGACGAGACCGAAGCCGCGATCATCGAGGAGAACTGGGATCCGCTGATCGAGTCGATCATCGAGGAGTCCGAGGACGAGACGCTGCTCGACCGGCACCTCAGCGGCGAGCCGATCGACCTGGACATCGTCCTGCCCGATCTACGGGCGGCGATTGCCACAGCACGGTTTTTCCCGATCATTCCCGCGCACGCTCCGACCGGAATGGGCATTGAGGGTTTGTTCGAGCTGTTCGAGCAGGGCTTCCCGTCCCCCACGTCGTCTCCCATGCCGGCGGTCTACACGCCAGCCGGCCAGCCGTTCGGCCCGCTGACGTGTGACCCTGAGGGGCCGCTGGTCGCTGAGGTCGTGCGGACCACCAGCGATCCCTTCGTCGGTCGGCTCTCTTTGGTCCGAGTCTTCTCCGGCACCCTGAGCCCCGACACCGCGCTGCACGTCTGCGGGCACCTTCAGCAGTTCGCCGCTCACCATGTCAACGGCCATGCCGATCATGACACCGACGACGAACGGGTCGGGCCACTGTCCGCGCCGCTTGGCGACGACGCCCGACCCAAGCCGTACGCCATCGCCGGTGATCTTGTCCTGGTGTCCAAGCTGGCAGCTGCCGAAACCACCGACACACTGTCCAGCAAGGCACGGCCGGCGCTTGTGGAGCCCTGGCTGCTGCCTGAGCCGTTGCTGCCAGTAGCAGTCCACGCCATCTCCCGCGGCGATGAGGAGAAGCTGGGCTCTGCCCTGCAACGGCTCGTTGCCGAGGACGTGACGATGCGCCTGGAGCACAATCCGGAGACCCATCAGGTGGTGATCTGGGCTATGGGGCCGGCGCATGTGGACAAGGTGCTCAATGCGCTGCGGGAGTCCTGGCACATCCAAGTTCAGGTGGAGCCGGTGCGTACCTCCCTCCGCGAGACGTTCATCCGACCCACCAAAGCGCAGGGACGGCTTGTCAAACAATCCGGCGGACACGGTCAATACGCGGTGTGCATGATGGAGATCGAGCCGCTGGAACGCGGTGCCGGGTTTGAGTTCACCGAACGTGTGGTTGGCGGAGCGGTGCCCCGGCAGTTCATACCGTCGGTGGAAAAGGGCATCCGCGGCCAGCTGCCCAAGGGCGTCCTCGCGGGGTATCCGCTGGTTGATGTGCGGGTGACGCTGGTCGACGGCAAGGCGCATTCGGTCGACTCCTCCGATATGGCCTTTCAGACCGCAGGAGCGATGGCTCTGCGCGAAGCCGCCAATGAGTCGACCGTTGCCCTCCTGGAGCCGATCGACAAGGTCGAGATCACCGTCGCCGAGGACTCGGTCGGTTCGGTGCTGGCGGATCTGCGCGGCCGCCGCGGCCAGGTGCACGGCACCGAAACCGCACCGGACCTGCCCGGTTACGCCGTCATCCATGCCGAGGTGCCGGCACACGAGCTGAGCCGGTACCCGATCGACCTGCGCTCGGTTTCCCATGGCACCGGGACCTTCAAGCGCTCGTTCGTACGCTACGACTACATGCCGGCCGCGCTGGCGCGAGAGGTCACTTCCGCCTGAACGACCGTTTCGACGGCTGCGATGAGAACCATAAGCGATCCGGGGACCGCTAGGAGCCGTGAAAATGCTGGTCGGGTGCGGTTGGCGGGCATCAGGGCGGATTGGAGGCTGTAGTCCTGGATTTCAAGTCCATACGATCTGGGACGGCCGACCCGACCGTTTCCACGGCTGCGATGAAAGACGTACGGCGTTGGGGATGATCACATCGACCTAGTAGCCGTGCGCCGCGGACTGCCGGTGCTCGGGCGCTGCACCTACCTGAACACCGGCTCCTTTGGTCCGCTCCCCAGCGCGACCGTAGCGGCCATGCAGGCGGTGGAGCGCCGCGAACTGGAGGAGGGCCGATCGAGTCGAGGCTACTTCCAGCGAGTCCTGGACGAGCGTGAGGTGCTCCGCGCCGAACTCGCGGGCCTGCTGGGTACGCATCCGGATCGGATCGCTCTCACCAGCTCGACGACTGAGGGATGCAACATCGTATTGCGCGGCCTCGGCATCGGTCCGGGCGACGAGGTCGTGACCACCGATTCGGAGCACCCTGGGCTTTTCGGTGGACTTGTCGCATCTGGCGCGACGCTTCGCATTGCAGGGATTCGCGAGCGTCCTACCGCGGAGATCCTTCCGACGGTCCAGGCTCAGATCACGTCTCGGACGCGCCTCATCGCTCTTTCCCACGTCTCGTGGCTGAACGGTGCCGTCCTGCCAGTGCGCGAGCTGGCCCGGCATGGCGTCCCGGTGCTGGTCGATGGGGCGCAAGGCGTGGGTGCCATCCCCGTCGATGTCGAAGATCTAGGCGCCGACTACTACACGGTCTCGGCACAGAAGTGGCTGCTGGGGCCCGCCGGGACTGGAGCGCTCTACGTCGCACCGGATCAGCTCGCGAATTGCCGGGTCACGTTCCCGTCCTACTTCTCATGGGATCTTCCCGCCTACGAGTTCCACAACGGGGCCGTTCGCTTCGAAGGCTCGTGGACACCAGCCGCATCGATCGCAGGGCTTCTCGCTTCGCTCGCGTTCGCAGCAGACGCCGGAGACGACCGTTTTGCGTGCGCGCGCAACGCCGCCGAGCGCTGCCGTGCGCTGCTTCTGGAGCACGGCGCTGACGTAGTGACCGAGCCTGAACAGGCGACCCTGGTCTCCTGGCGAGTCGACGAGCCGGAGGCGCTTGTCGGCCGCCTGGCCGAGCAGAGCGTCGTGGTACGGGCCCTTCCGGGCACCGGCCTGGTTCGCGCATCCTGCGGCTATTGGACAAGCGATGAGGACCTCGGCCGGCTCATTCAATGCCTTGAGGGTTCCATTGAGCCGACTGAGCAGCGACCAGCTAGGGTTCCAAGAAAGTGCTGACATGTGGCGCAACTGAATCGTTTTAGGTATGTCGTCAGCCAGCAGTTTTGCCGTACGCAGTCCCGAGATATTGCTTACAAGGTAGAAAATTTTCCCTTCTGCGTGATCTTGAATATTCTCAGGGACTTTTTGGTTTTTCAGATACCTAAAGCCTTGCTCACCAGTGGCATTCGTGGTTATCTGCGGATGTGGCCAAGAAGCGCGCCACGACCTGAAAGTCTCACTACGAAAGGGTGGCGCGCTCGTGGCGAACTCCCCTCTTTCTGTTGTCCCCTCTCATCACCCCTCGGCTCGTGAGGAGCTCGCCGAACGCACGCGCGAGTTGCTTGTCGAGGCCGAGACAGCAGGCCCCGCTAGGCGCCAACAGATCCTTGATGAGGTGGTCAGCTCACATTCCTGGCTGGCCGAGAAGCTTGCCCGACAGTTCCTGCATCGCGGAGAGGACGAGGAGGATCTCGTCCAGGTCGCCTACACCGGACTAGTCGAGGCCTGCTTGCGCTTCGATCCTCACCAAGGTTCGTTCGTGGGCTTCGCGGAGCCGACCATCACCGGAGTGCTCAAGCGGCACTTTCGTGATCACGGTTGGACCGTACGGCCTCCGCGTCCGACCCAAGAGCTGGCCTCGATCATCTGGCGACGGTGGCCAACGCTCGTTCAGGAAATGGGTGCCTTGCCCTGCGCACGAGATCTCGCCCATGAGCTCGGAGCGCCCGTGAGCGCGGTGCAGCAAGCCCGATTGGCAAGCGAGGGCTACACGGCCTCCTCGATTGACTCCGCCATGTCTCGAGGAGTCTTCTTTTGCTCCACAGAGGCAGAAGAGGACATCGACCGGACCGAAGCCCGACTCATCGTCGACCGAGCCGTTGCACAACTGGACGAGTCCGAACGCCGGCTGATCTGGCTGCGCTACTTCGAACAACGCTCGCAGTCCGACATCGCCCACGAACTCGGCATCAGCCAGATGCAAGTTTCCCGGTTACTGGCCCGGCTGCTACTCAAGTTGCGCAGCATCATCGGCAC
>JAJTCL010000265.1 GCA_021323255.1 Propionibacteriaceae bacterium
AAGAGGAAGCGGTTCTAATTGCCGAGCGGGCACAGCTCAAGGAATTGGACGTTCCATACTTCGAACAACCAATCGCAGGCCGCGAGCTCGTCCTCGACGACGCCGGCGTGACACAAGATTTCTTCGCGCACAGCGGCCTGGATGCCGCGTGCCACAGGATCAAGTCGCTTGAAAGCGACGACGTCCAGCTGCAGCTTGCAATTATTGAAGGACTGATCGCTGCCAAGGCCCGACGAGCGCACCGGGGGCAGCGGCGAGTAGCGGCTGTTAGCCCACATGCAGTCGGCGAACTATTGGCTGAGGACCGTCTTGAGGCGGCTGCTGCGGTCGGCGACTTGCTGATCGACGCTTCGATAGCTGACGATCGCGGCAATTTGGAGTGGCTGGGGATTCACTCGGCAGCTGACCTCGAACGGTCATGTTTCGGACCAATCGGGCCGACACTCTATAGCGGTCGCTTGGGAGTTGCGCTTTTCCTCGCGGCACTCGCGGGTGTCGAGTCAGACCGCACCAGCATCTACCGCACGGCGGCAATCTCCGCATGCGCCGATCTCACACGAATCCTCGAATTGACCGGCGCCTCGTCAGAGAAACAGATGTGGTGGCAAGACCAACCGCTGGGATTGGCCGGATCCGGTGGTCAATTGCTCGCGGCAGTTCTGCTTCCCAAGCTGCTGCCCGGTATGCAACGCGTCGTCGACAACGGACTGAGCGAGCTGCTGGATGCGCTCGATCCAGAGATCATCAGTAGTGACAACGATTTGGACATCATCTTCGGCTGCGCCGGGCTCATAGGGCCGCTTCTGCGCATTGGAACAGCCAAGGCCATGGATTTGGCCCGGATCGCCGGTAACCGTCTCGTCGAGCGTCAGGACGATGATGGCGGGTGGATTGTTCCAACACTTGGAAAGAAGGCGCTAACCGGCTTCTCCCATGGAGCGTCTGGTGAGGCAGCCGCTCTGGCCAAGCTCGCCGCAGCCACAAGCTACCGTCCCTACTATGATGCGGCTGCCCGAGCGCTGCAATATGAGCGTGCGCAATATGATGCTCATGCAAAGAACTGGCCCGACTACCGGATCAGTCTCGCCATTACGGAACCGCAATTCATGCTTAGCTGGTGCCATGGGGCGCCCGGTATCGCGCTGGCTCGTTTCTGCCTAGAGTCGACGCCGCTATGGGACAGCAATACTGGAGAGGATCTCGAATTAGCCCTCACCGCCACTACAGAAGCCGCTCCCGGCGAAGAATCGTTGTGTTGCGGTCTTTTTGGTCGAGCTGCCATTTTGCGGGCCGCCCATGAACGAGTTGGCGGGGAGCGTTGGCTGAAGGCCGCTGAGCATCTTGAGACGCAGGCAATGGCACGGATCGCTACCGACGGTAGCTACAGCTTTGGTGATGTTCTCGGATTGTTTCAAGGCGCCGCCGGAATCGGTCTGGAACTCTTGGACGGGCTCCCGCACGTAACTTCCTCATTCGTGTCGCAGGTGCTATCTGCAGGCTTGATGACTACAACTGATCTGCGATTAAATTAGCGGTAAATTAGAGAGGTTAGCCTTATGAGCGACTCATCGATGGAGAGGTTTATTGTGTACCTCAACGACAATCCCGATGTCCGGAAGCAAGTTGAGCACCTGGAGCGATCGATGGCATATGCAATCCGACGGGCGGACGAGTCGATTGCCGCGATCGCGGTTGACGCCGGTTTCGATGTCACCGGATGGCGTGGTCGGGCCGACGTGACAGAGCCCCCTCTGTCGGAGGCGCCGCCTCTTTGCTCGGCGGCATCCGACATTGTGCTCCTCGCGGAGGTTGTAGATTCCTAAGCGGTGTCGTCAGCTGAGCCCCTAAGATCACACTGACGAGCATGTCGCCACCAGCCAGAACACATTCGCCGCCCCGGCTATGGCAGTCGCGTATCGCTATCGGTGCTGCAACCTGTCCCAGAACGCGCTCCGCGGCAGCCAAATCTCGACCCCCTACAACATCGACGAGGTCGACCTGAAGGGAGCACGCTTCCGTTCGACCAGCCACAACGATGCCGCCTTCGTCGAAAGGACAGCCATCGGCCGACCTGTGGTTTCCCGCGGAATCGGGCAGTCGCTATTGGCCGTGCATCGGCGCGAGTCGAGCCCTTTCTTAGCAGGACTGTCTCACGGGACCGCAGGAATCGGCTACTTTCTAGCCGAGCTGGCCCTCGCGAACACTACGCCGACGTGCCCACCCAACGCGTTGCCGACCCAGTCCACAGGTTCATCGATCCCGAGGGCGGCCAGCACGTCGGCGCCCTGCAGGGGAGGTCGTCCTCGACCGTGGTCCAGGTGCTGGCGTCGACGAACAGGCTGGGCCACATCACAGCGGACGGGCCCGTCACCACGCACCGCGCCGCCAATGCAACCAGGCGGGTCTCGACCAGCTGCCGCTCGTTCATCTCATCATCCTGTGCTGCTTGAAGTTGACACTGTCAATCAATCCCCCGGGCGCATCTTCCCTGGCCAGGTCGAGACGGTTCTGCAAGCGGTCTCCGGTGGCCAGACGCAGGTTTCGGGTCACGCCGTGACGCCTTGATGACTTCTACCTTGTGTGAGATAGCTCTATTGACTTGGCACTATGAAGTTACGGCTTCTGTGCTGCACTCATCTCTTTGGCCAAGGGCAATAAAAAGCGCGATCTGATGTTCGCTGCATTTGATCTGATGCTCGCTGCATTTATTGGTGAGCGATAGATTCACCGTCAACATGAGGACGACAACACATGACTGGTTCCAGCTTCATGGATTTCGTGGAAGCTCTAAAATCGGATCCCGCGCTCAAGGAGCGAGTGCAGCAGGCTCGGCAGGAATCAACGACTGACATTCGCCGTGAAGCCGACGCAATCGCTGCTATTGCACGCGACGCCGGGTTCGACATAAATGAGTGCGCCAAGCGCCCAACAGATGGAAAGAGCACTCCAAATCAATCAGATTCAGCATGCTCCTTACTTACTTGCTGTCTCGCGCTTACCTCTACCGTAGAGCCCGATGATCTACTGAGCTGATGACATTTTGATGAGCGCTGTTACTTGCTGTCTCAGATAACCTCATTGACCTAGTGGACCGCAACTGAAGTCGTTTTACGGTTGGCTTTCGTCAGGATCTGGTCGGCGGTCTTGGTCCAGACGAAGGGTTGGCAGCGGTCGTTCCATCCGTTGATGAAGGTCCGGATCTTGATCATGAGGTCTCGCACGGAGGGAAACGCCCCGCGGTGGATGGCTTGGCGTTCGATGATGGAGAACCAGACCTCGACCAGGTTCAGCCATGATCCCGATGTCGGGGTGAAGTGGATATGGATCCTGGGGTTCGCTGCGAGCCAGGCCTTGACCTTCGGATGTTTGTGGGCTGAGTAGTTGTCCATGATCAAGTGCAGCTGTTGGTCGGGGTAGGCGCGGGCGAGGTGGCGGAGGAAGATCAGGAACTCTTGGTGCCGGTGCCGTGGTTTGCACACTCCGGTGACCTGGCCGGTGGCGATCTCGAGCGCGGCGAACAAGGTGGTGGTGCCGTGCCGTACGTAATCGTGGGTGCGCCTCTCGGCCTGCCCGGGTTGCATCGGCAGCGTCTTTTGGGTCCGGTTCAACGCCTGGATCTGGGACTTTTCATCGATGCTGAGCACGATCGCGTTCTCGGGTGGGTTCAGATACAGCCCGACGACGTCGGTGACCTTGGCAACCAGCTCTGGATCGGTTGAGAACTTGAACGTTTCCACCCGCCACGGCTGCACCCGGTGATGCCGCCAGGTCCGCAGCACCGTGGAGGCATCCACCCCCAGATGGTCGGCGAGCAGCCGAGACGACCAATGCGTCACGCCGAGTCCGGCGGGCGGCGGTGTCAGCGTAGCGGCCAGGATGTTGGCCCGGTCTAACGTCCGCGGGCGGCCCGAGCGTCGCTCATCCTCCAGACCCTTCACCCCCGAGCCGGCATACCGGTCCCGCCAGCCGATCACCGTGGGACGCGACACTCCGACCCGGTCGGCGATCTCCGTGTTGGACACCCCATCGGCGGCGAGCAGTACGATCCGGGCCCGCTGTGCCAGACCCGCTCTGATCGAGCTGGACCGCGTCCAGGACTCCAACAACTCACGATCACCCGGCCGCAGGCCCAGCGGTTGCGCGCGCACCCCTCATTCTCACGCATTCCACTGTAAAAGTACTTTAGACGTGCCGCACTAGTCGCGGACACCGAAGACCACTGCTGCGACCAGGGCCCGACGATCTACTCCCAGTGGCGCCGCCTCGGCCAGGAGAGGACGAACCAGAACCCGACCCAAGGCCTAGGCAAAACCACGCTGGCCCAACAGTTGGCGCTCGGCTGGATCGGCATCCCCGGATACTCCAGCCTGCTCGGCTTCCCAATCACATCAGGCATCCGGGTCCTGTACCTGGCGATGGACAGGCCCGACATGCCGCCCGATCATTCCGCCGCATGGTAGGCGAAGAACACCGCGCCCAACTCCACGAGCATCT
>JAJTCL010000266.1 GCA_021323255.1 Propionibacteriaceae bacterium
CCCACCACGTCATAGACGATCGCTTTCACCAAATACCTTCCAGGTTGGCTGCGGTGACGAAGGACTCATCGAGCAGCTTGGGTGCATCGCCCAGCATGTTGAGCTTGCCAAACCCCCGGCACCTACAGATAGTCGGTGATCTCGGAGCCGGCAAAGGGCATGCTGTTCCATCAGGAGGACAGCGTCGCCCTCCTCACGGATCCGCTCGATGGCCCCGCAGATGACGTCGACCAGCACCGGGGCCAGACCCGGCAAAGGCTGGTCGGGCAAGAGCAGGCTGGGTTTCCCCTTCTGCATCAGCCTTGCGTCCGTTGGAGGGTCCGTCATACGACAAGCGAGCGGGCCAATCCTTTCTAAGTCGTGATCAGGAACAAGGTGATGAGCCTGATCGTGGTAATCACCGCCTGATCGCCGTTCCCATCGACGCCCTCACCGACTACCGGTTCGTGGTCGTGAGCTTCCTCGCCCGCAGCGTGGATTGGCGCCACTGGGGCCACCGGATGCGATCAGCGACCATCTACCGCGTTCTCGCCGCGCTGCTGGTACTGATCGCCGCGGTGGTTGCCCGGAGCATTCGGTCAGCTTGACCCGCTTGCCATCCAGCCCGTCCAGCGGGCCATTGTCGGTATACTCGCCGCGATCGGCATCGGAGTCGTTGCTGCACATTGGAACCTCCACTCTCACAGGCCGCTGCGCGAGTGACTTCAAGGTCAACTCTCGTGGCGTGCTTCAAGATCATTTTTTGCGGACTCCTCAGTCCAGGGAGATGCCCATCTTTTGGCACAAGACTGTCAGGCGGGCTGCGATTTCGTCACGGATGCGGCGTACCTCCTCCAAGGGTTGTCCGACGGGGTCAGCCACTGGCCAGTCCATGTAACGCCGCCCGGGGTAGATCGGGCAGGCGTCGCCGCACCCCATGGTGATCACGAAGTCAGCAGCCTGCACGACTTCGTCGGTGAGGGGTTTGGGGAACTCGGCGACCACGGGGACACCGATCTCGTCCAGGACCTCGACCACCACCGGGTCGATCTGCCCGGATGGGCGGGAGCCGGCTGTGCGGACATGCACCTGGTCGCCAGCCATTTGTCGCAGTAAAGCCGCGGCCATCTGGGATCGTCCGGCGTTCTGCACGCACACGAACAGCACCTCGGCTGTTCCTCGGAGGTCTCGGCCGCTGGTCACTGCCAGTGCGTTTAGCCGATCTTCGACGAACCTGGTGGTCAGTGATGGCAGATGTGCTGAGACTCGGGCGCGTTCTGCGAGCAACCGGTAGCTGTCGGCGACGTACCGCTCGACGGTTTCCTTGGAGAACGTCGAGCTGAAGCGGTAAGCGAGCCTGTCGGTGATCCGTCTCAGCACCGGGGGGAGCTCCACCTCACTGCCGACACTGGCACGTCTTTCCGAGCGGCTTGCCGCCGGATGGCCTGGTCGCTCCATGGCTACGATCAGTCGGCTGAACCTCATCCAGGTTTCGGCAGTGGGCATGAAGGTGCGGGGTCGGTCCTTAACCTCCTCCAGCAGCTCGAGCGCGATCAGCACGGCGACGTGCTTCTCCACCTCATCCGGTTCGAGATCTAGCTCGGCGGCTAGCGAGGTGGCATCGGCTCTCCCGTCAGGTCGCGACGCGACTCCGCTTAGCACGCGCAGTCGATCAGGCTCGGCCAGCGCGTCCAGCTGTCGCGCGCGGGCAGCCGCGGCAGCGCGATCGAGTGGTGTCGCGTACCATCGCGGCCCCGACTCCCGCGCCTCGTTCATCGCAGGAGGTCGGCGACTGCGTCGCGTCGATCTTCGGCAATCGAGTACCACACCTGGCGACCGCGCTGGTCGCGGTCGAGCAGGCCGTCTTCGTACATAAGTCGCAGATGGTGGCTGATTGTTGGTTGTCGCAGACCTAGGTGTTGGGTGAGCTCACCGACGGTCACCTCCCGATCCGGACTGCCGTTGATCATGCTGAGAAGTTGGAGTCGGGTCGGGTCGGCGACCAGCCGCAGGGTCTTGGCGAGGGCCTCCGCAGCGGGCCGGGTGAGAGGTTCCGACGCGCTGGAGCCGGCGGGGGTCGGCCGTCGCACACGGTCTTGCCCGGCCGAGGGACCCATGACCGGGAGCCTATCTTTCGTGCTGGGTTCGAGCGCGGAGCAGCGGCCTCAGCCGACATGAGGTGCTCCGACATGGGGTCTCATAGCGGTCTCAATGAAGATCACGGATTGGGCGATTCCTACGGCGTGATCAGCGAATCGTTCGTAGTAGCGGCCGATGAGGGCGACGTTGACCGCGGCTTCCACGCCGTGGGACCAGTTGTCTACCAGTGCCCGGAACAGCGTGCGAAGCAGGCCGTCCATTGCGTCATCGTCGATCTCAAGTCGAGCAGCATCCAGGGCGTCGCTTGTGGTCAGCGTGATCCTCGCGCCGTCAGCAATCCGGCTCGCAACATCATCCATCCGGCGAAAGATTTCGGACAGCTCGTCGGGGATGGCGGGCGCTGGATAGCAGCGGCTGGCCGCTGTGCTGATGTGGTTGGCGAGCGCACCCATCCGTCGGCAGTCGGCGCTGATCTTGAGGGCCGATACGAGCATCCTTAGATCACCCGCCACCGGCTGCTGGCGAGCCAAGAGGTGGTGCGTGCGGCGCTCGATCTCCACCATGTCGTCCTCGAGTTCTTGCTCCAGCGAGGCGGTCATCCGGACCGCCTCTTGGTCCAGGTCCAGCAAGGCTGTCGTGGCGGCGCGGATGGCCTTCGAGGCCGTCTTGGTCATGGTGACTAGCGAGGCACGTACCATTCGCAGATCGCTCGCAAACTCGAGGCGACCTACCTCGGGTTGGATCATCCCTTACCTCCGAAAGCGCGTAGCTCGGCCCAGCTATCCAGCATCTGGTGGCCCCGCGCCGTGATCTGGGGAGGTCCGAATCCAAATGCGCCAAGCCGGACCAGGCGGTGGAAGACCAAGAGCGTGATGGACCAGCTGACATGCCGCGTCCCTAGCATCCATGGACCAAGATCGCCATAGAGGAGATCGCGGTCGACCAGTCCATCTCGAACGGCACCGAGTACCTGGAGTTCACAAGGATGGATCCGCCAGCGCGGCTGTCGGGCCGGACTGGCCCGCAAACGCATAGCTGACAGTCTATATGTCATCATGGCGGTCCTAGCTGTCGACGAGGCGATACCCAAGACCGCGTACGGTTTCGAGTACCGCTGGCTGTCCTTGTCGCGTTTCGCCGAGCTTGCGCCGCAGGTTCTGGACGTACTTGCGAACCCTTACCGGGCCGACCAGGTGTTGCTCGTCGCCGACCACCGCGGCGATCTCCGCCGCGGAGACCACGCGCGGGGCTTGGGCGAGCAGGTACTTGACGAGTTCGAACTCGCGAGGTGTCAGGCGGACTGCCTTACCCGATACGTGCACCTGATGTGCTTGCACGTCGAGTTCGATCGACCCGTACTGAAGGATCGCGGCTGACTTGGTCCTGGTCAGGCCGAAACAGACCGATGATGACGGGAATGTCGGACCAGGTGACGATTGCCCGGACGAAGTTTTCGAAGTCCACGCCGATGAGATCGGTCGGCGCCAGAACGGCGGCAGGATCCTCAGCCATCAGGCCGAGGAGCGCCGATGGACCGTCGGAGTAGGGACGCAGATCGATGCCATTCGCAAGCAGATGGTCATAGCCGCTGCGTGTGAGCATTCGAGACGGCGACTCGACTGCAACCACCCGGTACGGCCAACGGATTGCGCCCAGACTGGTCAGCGCGCCACTGCGTGCCGTCTGTAAGGTCATCGGGCTCTGCCGGGGCTGCTGTTAGCTCATCCGAAGCGACCCGAGATGTAGTCCTCGGTGCGCTTGTCAGATGGGTTCTCGAAGATCTTGGTCGTCTTGTCGTACTCGACCAGCATGCCGGTGCGGTCGCCGGTGCCTTCAGCGGCGAGCGCTGTGAAGAATGCCGTCCGATCAGCGACGCGCGCAGCCTGTTGCATGTTGTGTGTAACGATCACGATCGCGTACACCTGTCTGAGCTCCTCCATCAGGTCCTCGATCCGGCCGGTCGCGATCGGATCGAGCGCGGAGCAGGGCTCGTCCATCAAGATCACCTCGGGCCGTACGGCAATGGTTCGGGCGATGCAGAGGCGTTGCTGTTGACCACCCGAGAGGCCGAAGGCCGACTGTTTGAGCTTGTCCTTGACCTCAGTCCACAAGGCGGCCTGGGTGAGCGCTTCCTCGACGAGATCGTCCATGTTGGACGGTTTCATGCCGATGACTCGTGGACCATAGGCGACGTTGTCGTAGATCGACTTCGGGAACGGATTGGGCTTTTGAAACACCATGCCGATCCGCCGTCTTACCTCGATCGGATCGATGCCGCGGGCATAGATGTCTTGACCATGAAGGGTCACTTCACCTGTGACGCGGGCTCCAAGAATAAGATCGTTCATCCGGTTCAGGGACCGCAGCAGCGTCGATTTTCCGCAGCCCGACGGCCCGATCAAAGCGGTGATCTCGTTGTAGCCGAAGATGAGGTTGACACCGGTCACGGCCCGGAAGTCACCGTAGCGGACGTCGACGTTTTTGCAGGCCATCACCGCGTCTGGCGTATCGGGCAGCTGGTCGTCACGGGTCGGGTGTGCCGGCTCGAAGTGGACCTCCTGCGGCTCATGGGGAGGCGTGACCTCCTGGTGAGTGGTGACCTCAGGGCTTGGCTGTGCGCTCATCGGCTCTCTGGATTCCTTCGGTTCGGGCTACCACCGGCGCTGGTAGTGGTTGCGGATATAGATGGCGAGGGCGTTCATGGCCAGCAGCAGGACGAGCAGGAGGATGCTGGCCGCGGCAGCGAGCACCCGGAACTCCTCCTGGGGACGACCAGTCCAGTTGAAGATCTGGATAGGCAGCGTGGTGTAGCCGCTCAGCAGCCCGTTCGGGTCGTAGCTGACGAACACCAACCCTCCGAGTAGGAGGAGCGGCGCCGCCTCGCCGAATGCCCGCGACAGCGCCAGGATCGCTCCAGTGGCGATGCCGGGCACCGCCGAGGGAAGCGTCTGTTTCCACATCGTCTGCAGCGGCGTCGCTCCTAGGGCCAGCGATGCTTCACGGATCTCCGCCGGCACTGAACGCAGCGCCTCCCGGGTGGCGATGATGATCACCGGCAGGATGAGCAGGCTGAGAGCGGTGGCCCCAGCGATGACGAGGTTCTTGTTCTGCACCCGCAGCAGCGTCAACATGGCCAGCGCTAGCAGGCCGTAGACCACCGATGGGATGGCGGCAAGGTTCTGGACGTTGAGTTCGATCAGGTGATTGATCCGCTTCGTTTTGTCGGCGAACTCTTCCAGCTGGACCGCTGCCGCGACGCCGAGGGGGATCGCCAGCACCGCGGTGGTGCAAATCACCCAGATGGAGCCGAGGATCGCCGGCCGCGCGCCGGCCCGAGCTGGCGTCGAGGACGGGTACTCGGTGAACAGCCGCAGATCGAGCCGCGGCGCCCCCTCGATGAAAGTGGTGACGATCAGGACCAATAGCACCGTCATGGCGATGAACATCGTCACCCACAACAGCACTAGGAAGACCATGGCTTTCGGGCTACGCTCGCCGCTCCTGGCTGAGGTATCTAGAGAGCGAGACAGGCGCAAGTCAGTGGCGATGCTCATCAGTAGGCCTCCCGGAATCGACGCACGAACCGGATGCTGATGAAGTTGATCAACAATGTGATGGTGAACAGCAGCAGCCCAACCGCGAACAGCGTGTTGTACTCGATCGAGCCCACTCGGGAGTCGCCCAGCGCAGCGTTGGCGATGAAACCGGTCATAGTCTGGCCCTGCTCCAGTGCACCGGTGACGATGCGGGCCTGACCGCCCGCAGCGATGGCAACGATCATGGTCTCCCCCACCGCCCGGGATACGCCGAGGACGATGGCGGCGACGATGCCGGAGAGCGCGGCCGGGAACACGACCCGGAGGCTGGTCTGCATCCTGTTGGCTCCCAGCGCAGCGGAGCCTTGTCGCATGCTGTTTGGAACCGCGGACATGGCGTCCTCGCTCAGGGAGGCGACAGTGGGGACGATCATCACCCCCATCACCAGACCCGCGGCCAGCACGCTGAACGATCCGGTCGGGAGGTGCAACCAGTCACGCAACACCGTGCCCTGAACGAATGCGAGCGCGAACAGGCCGTAGACGACAGTCGGGACACCGGCCAGGATCTCCAGGATTGGCTTCAGGACCTGACGCAGCCTCGGGTGGGCGTATTCCGACAGCAGAACTGCCGAGCCCAGCCCGAGCGGGACGGCGGTGATCAACGCGATCGCAGTCGTCCAGAAGGTCGCGGTGATCAGCGGGATGACTCCGAAGGACGCGTCGGCGAACCGAGGTGCCCACCGCGTACCGAACAAGAAGTCACGGATGGAAACCTGGGCGAAGAACTCCAGCGACGGGATGATCAACGCGATCACGATCCCCACCGTGATCGCGATCGTCAGCCACGCCGCGAGTCTCAGCGCCATCTTCGCGACGGCCTCACCAGGTCTCCGGTGGTGCGACGCGATCAACGACGGTGGCCGCCGAGCCGGCACTGAGGGTGGGCTCGCCGCGGACCGGTCCGCGGCGAACCCACGTGACCCAGTCTCTGACTGGGTCACGGCTACGTTGTTCATGGTCGTCAGGCGGCGATAGATCCGAGCTCGTCCTGGGCAGTCTTCTTTTGCTCAGGAGTCAGACCGACGAACAGCGCCTCCTCAGCGACCTTCGCCTCATTCTCGATGTAGAAGTCGACATAGGACCGCACCGCCGGATTGTCCTTGTAAGAGGAGTTCTTCACGTAGATGAACAGCGGTCGAGCCAACGGCTTGTAGGTCTTGTCCTGCACCGTCTCCTTGCTCGGCGCCACGCAGCCGTTACCGCCGTCGACCTCGACGGCTTTGACAGCATCCGGGTTCTGCTCGACGTAGCTCAAGCCGAAATAGCCCACCGCACCCTTGTCGCCTTTTACACCCTGGATCGTCACGTTGTCGTCCTCGGATGGGCTGTAGTCGGTGCGGCTGGCACCCTCCTCACCGTTGATCGCCTCAGTGAAGTAGTCGAAAGTGCCTGAGTCAGTGCCAGCGCCGAAGAGGGTCAGCGGCTGGTCGGGGAAAGATTTGTCGACCTGGTTCCAGTTCTTGATCTTCCCCTCGGACTCCGGTGACCACATTGTCTTCAGCTGCTCCACCGTGAGGCAGTTTGCCCACGTGTTCTCGGGGTTCACGACCACCGACAAGCCGTCGTTTGCGACGATCACCTCGGTGTAATCGATCCCCTTGGCCTTGCAGGCCGCGGCCTCCTCGTCTTTGATGGGCCTCGATGCGTCAGATATGTCGGTCTCGCCGGCGCAGAACTTCTGGAAGCCACCGCCGGTGCCTGCGGTGGCGACAGTCACGTTGACGCCTGGCTCAACAGCACGAAATAGATCGGCGGCTGCTTCACTCAGTGGGGCTACCGTTGACGACCCATCCACGGTCACAGTGCCGCTCACCCCACCGCCACTGGCACCACCAGCACTGCCCGAATTGTTCTGGCCACCACACCCGCTGACCAACAGCGACGCGGCAGCCAAGGCGGTCACCCCGGCGAGCTTTAAGGAAACAGGAGACACGTCAGATTCCTTCCACGATCCATCACCCGTGACGGGTGGTCGGCGTACGCGCCAACAGCGACTGATAGAAGCGCCTCTATATGAACGGCGCGTGAACGGACCGTGAAGAGGTCAGAACCTATAGATGCACATCTATAGTCCGGCAACT
>JAJTCL010000267.1 GCA_021323255.1 Propionibacteriaceae bacterium
AATCGTTGATCGGGGTTACACCTACTCCGTGCCGGTGAAGAAAGTGACGCCGGACGGGGTCCTCGTTGAGCTCGTCGAGCGCGGTGTGAGCTTCACCCATGGCTTGGTCTACTGGGCGCTGCTGCTCACCCTTGTCGTCCTGGGATCATTACTGATCTTTCGGCGTCGCGACGTGGTGTAAGACATGGTGTGAATGGAGACGACTTGTCGCTGAGGAGGAGGGAGCAGCCACGCATCATCGATTGCGAGCGACGACGAAGTAGGCGGACGCCAAAGCGCGATCCGCGGCGACCAGGATTGCGCGGCGCTGCCTGGACGAGCGAGAGAGCAGACAACGCTTCTCCGTCTGCGAGCGAGTGAGGAAGGCAGCGGCTCCCAAGCGCAATCCTCAGCGAGCGGAGCGAGCATCAAACACGGAGCGAGCAATTGAACACAGTAGGCTGACCAGGTGACCATCGCCCCCGAAGGCCGCAAGCCGTTGCGCCTGGAGGTTCGCAACGCCAGCACTCCTATTGAGAAGAAGCCGCCGTGGATCAAGACGACGGCGCGGATGGGGCCGGAGTATCGCGAACTGCATGAGCTGGTCAAGAGTCAGGGCTTGCACACGGTCTGCCAAGAGGCGGGCTGCCCGAACATTTTCGAGTGCTGGGAGGACCGCGAGGCAACCTTCCTGATCGGCGGTGAGGTATGCACCAGACGCTGCGACTTCTGCCAGATCGACACCGGCAAGCCGGCCAGCTTCGACGCCAACGAGCCGGTGCGGGTCGCAGAGTCGGTGCGGTCGATGGGTCTGCGCTACGCCACAGTCACCGGCGTCTGCCGCGACGATCTTGCCGATGAGGGCGCTTGGCTTTACGCGGAGACGATTCGCAAGATTCATGAGCTCAACCCCGGCACCGGCGTGGAGATGCTGGCGCCCGACTTCTCGGGCAACCCTGACTATCTGGGGCAGGTTTTCGAGACCGAGCCAGAAGTCTTTGCACATAATGTGGAAACAGTCCCGCGTATCTTCAAGCGGATCCGCCCGGGTTTCCGCTACGACCGCTCTCTAGAGGTGCTGCGAGCCTCGCGAGCGGCAGGGCTCATCACCAAGTCAAACCTGATTCTCGGGATGGGCGAGACCCGACCGGAGATCAGCGAGGCTCTCGCCGAGTTGTACGACGCCGGGGCGGAAATCATGACGATCACCCAGTACCTGCGGCCGTCACCGCGCCATCATCCGGTGAACCGTTGGGTGAAGCCGGAGGAGTTCATCGAACTCGCCGATGAAGCCAAGGCAATCGGTTTCACTGGCGTGATGAGCGGACCCCTCGTACGCTCCTCCTATCGTGCTGGTCGGCTGTATCGCCAGGCGCTTCAAACCCGCCAGACGTTGTCGGTCCATGCTTCGGTGGTGTAGGACGGCAGGCAGAATCGAGAGCTTGAAAGTGAGTGCCCATGGCTAACGCGGCGGCTAAGAACGCTACGGGTGGTGCCGCGAACCCGAAGGCTGCGGCCAAGGAGGTCAAGGCGCAGGCCAAGGCTGCAAAGAAGGCGGAGAAGGCTCGCAAGAAGGCAAGCAACGACCCGAAGGATATGGGCCGGCTCCGCCAGATCAAGCGGGCCTACCAGGTCACCCATGAACACGACCGGGCGCTGCCCTACTTGTTGCTCGCCGCCTTTTTGCTGCCCGTCGCGATCAGCGTCGTCCTCGGCTTGCTGTGGGGCTACGCCTTCAACATGATCTTGGCCGGCGTCATGACCGGCCTGCTCGCCGCGATGATCGTGCTGGTCCGGCGGGCAAAGAGGGCAACCTACAAGCGCTACGCGGGTAAGACCGGCTCGGCCGAGGTGGCCCTGCAGATGCTGCCTAAGAAGTGGGTCTCTACGCCCGCCATCGCTGCCAATCGCCAGCAGGATGTCGTACATCGCACGCTTGGTCCCGGCGGGCTGATCCTCATCGGCGAGGGTGAACCCGGCCGAGTGCGCCAACTCCTCGCGAGTGAGGTGAAGAAGCACGAGCGGGTTGCGTACGGAGTCACAGTGACCACAGTGATCATGGGCAACAAAGACGGCCAGGTGCCGCTGGACAAGCTCGCCGACCATATCCGCAAGCAGCCGAAAACGCTGCAACCGCACCAGATCACCGACATCAAGCAGCGGCTGCGAGCCCTCGACGCGCTGCGCCCACCGGTACCGGTGCCTAAGGGGCCGATGCCGACCAGCCCACGTCAGGTGAAGGGTGTCCGCCAGGCGATGCGCGGTCGCTGATTGACCTCACTTCTCGCAGAACCCTCGATGCGCGTGTGCAGCGCTTGATCAATCAATGAGCAACCTGGTCAACGCCGAACGGGTCACCATGAGCTACGGCACCCGTACGCTGCTCGACGGCGTCAGTCTGGGTCTCGGACGCGGCGAGGCGGTCGGTGTGGTGGGCCGCAATGGGGCGGGGAAAACCACCTTGCTCCGGGTTCTGGCAGGGATGCTGAGGCCGGACACCGGCCGGGTCACCCACCGCGGCCATCTCTCGATCGGCTTCTTGCATCAGGTTGACGACCTCGCAGCCGAGGATTCGGTACGCAATCTCATAGTCAGCGGTGCCCCAGATCACGTGTGGGCCAGTAACCCTGGGACGCGAGCCACCGTCGAACACATGCTCGCCGACGTCGACCTTGATGCGCAGCTGGCCAACTTGAGCGGGGGTGAGCGGCGCCGGGTCGGGTTGGTGAGGCTGTTGCTCGCCGATCATGACGTGCTGGTTCTCGACGAACCCACCAACCATCTCGATGTGGAGGCTGTGGATTGGTTGGCCAAGCATCTGAATGATCTTCAGGCCGCCGACGTCGCGATGCTGGTCGTCAGCCACGACCGCTGGTTTCTGGACGCTATCTGCACCCGCATCTGGGAGGTGCACAACGGCGCCGTCCACGCGTACGAGGGTGGTTACGCCGCCTACGTGCTGGCCCGGACCGAGCGAGTACGCCAAGCCGCAACCGCTGCCGCTCGGCGCAACAATCTCCTCCGCAAAGAACTGGCTTGGCTGCGCCGTGGTGCTCCGGCACGTACCTCCAAGCCGAAGTTTCGTCTGGCCGTAGCCGCGACGCTGATCGCCGACGAGCCCGAGCCGCGGGACCGGCTGCAGTTGCAGCGGTTCGCTACTGCGCGGTTGGGCAAAGACGTTTTCGATCTTGACAGGGTGAATGTCGCGCTAGGCGGCCGGGTCTTGTTGCGCGAGCTCTCGTGGTCCATTGGCCCTGGCATGCGAATCGGCCTGATCGGAGTGAACGGTTCCGGCAAGACGACGCTGCTGCGCCTGCTGGCCGGTGATCTGATGCCTGACTCAGGAAGGGTCAAGCGCGGCAAGACGCTCCGGATCGGCTACCTGCGGCAGGGCATGGAGGAGCTCCGAGGTAGCGACCGGGTGCTGCAGGCGATCGATCGGGTACGAAGGCAAGCTCGCCTTGCCACTGGTGCCGAGGCCAGCGCCAGCTCTCTGCTGGAGGACTTCGGTTTCACCGGTGACAGACTCACCGCCCGGCTCGACGACCTGTCCGGCGGTGAACGGCGACGGCTTCAGATTCTGCGGTTGCTGCTGGAGGAGCCCAATGTCTTGTTGCTGGACGAGCCCACCAACGACCTCGATATCGACACCTTGACGGTGATCGAGGACTACCTCGACAGCTGGCCGGGCACCCTTCTGGTCGTCACCCATGATCGCTACTTTCTAGAGCGGGTCTGCGATGTCAGCTACGCCTTGCTCGGAGACGGATCGTGCGTCCTGCTCCCCGGTGGTGTTGAGCAATACCTGCAGTACCGCCACAACGGCCGGTGGGAAAGGCCGCCCGCCCCGGCCCCGGTGGACACGGGGGCGACGAGGAGCGCGGCGAGCCGGCAAGCACGAAAGGACCTCGCCCGCCTGGAACAACAGATCGCCCGCCTCGACGAGCGGCTCACCGCACTGCACGAAGACATGGCGGCCGCAGCCAGCGACTATCAGCGGCTCAACGAGCTGCACCGCGAGATCGAGTTGATCACCGCCAGCAAGGACCAGCTGGAAGTGGCGTGGCTCGAGGCCGCTGACATCGCTGGTTAAGTTGGGCTGCATGCAGACCGCGTTGCAGCAGCTCGTCGCGGCTCTTGGTGATGCTGTTCGAACCGATCCCGTCACCACCGAGAACTACCGCTTCGATTGGTCCCGCGATCCGACGGCCGGAGTTCCGCTGGCAGTGGTCCGCCCGGTTACCGCTGCAGAGGTTCAGACCGCCATCCGCTGGGCAGCCCAACACCGGGTACCGGTGGTGGCGCGCGGCGCCGGCAGCGGCCTCTCCGGCGGATCCTCGGCGGTAACCGATGGCATCGTTGTGAGCCTGGACCGGATGCGCTCGATCGAGATCGACACTGCTGCCAGAGTTGCCGTCGTCGAGGCCGGCGCCTTCAATGCCGAAGTCAAGGCCGCTGCAGCTGAGCATGGCCTCTGGTATCCGCCGGACCCTTC
>JAJTCL010000268.1 GCA_021323255.1 Propionibacteriaceae bacterium
GCGGTCTTCGCCAGGCGGTTGGCAGCTGATCGGGCGTACTGACGTTGTCGTCTTCGACATCGATCGGGATCCACCCGCACTGCTGCAACCCGACGCAGTAGTGCGCTTCCTCGACGCCTCCGGAGCCGGCGATGGGCACTGACCGCGCACTGGAGGTGCTGAACGCAGGACCGCTCACCCTCGTGCAAGACCTCGGGCGGGTTGGACTCGCGGCGGTTGGCGTCGGCCGCTCGGGGGCCGCCGACCGGGGTGCATTCCGCCTTGGCGCCAGGCTGCTTGCCCAGCCATACACCGCAGCTGCACTCGAGGTGACCCTAGGCAGCTTGGCGGTGCGTGCCAGCGGCAATCTGATGCTCGCGCTGACTGGCGCTCCGGCTCCGGCCGACATCGACGGTCGCGGTGTCGGCTATTGCGGACCGTTTGCTCTGGCCGACGGTCAGACCCTCACGTTGGGTTCACCGTCGGTTGGGCTTCGCACCTACCTCTCCGTCCGCGGTGGGATAAACGTGTCGCCGGTACTCGGGTCGCGGGCAACCGATACCTTGTCCGGCCTGGGACCCGAACTGGTCCGGACCGGCAACATCTTGCCGGTCGGGCCGCCACCAACCGGCTTTCCCAACGTTGACCAGGCCCCGACGGCGGCGCTGTCGGGCGAGACACTCGTCCTGCACGCGCTGCGCGGCCCGCGAGATGACTGGCTCGACGACCTGGGCGCGCTTGCCGCGACCCGATGGACAGCGTCCAGTCGCAGCGACCGAGTCGGGATGCGCCTAGAGGGTGAGGCGCTGCAACACCACGCCTCGAAGAAGGGGAAGGAGCTGCCCAGCGAGGGCGTCGTTCGCGGCTCGATCCAGGTTCCGGCTGGCGGGGAGCCTGTGCTCTTTCTTGCCGACCATCCGGTCACCGGCGGATATCCAGTCGTCGCAGTCGTCGTCGATGGTGACATCGATCGGGCCGCCCAAGCGGTTCCCGGGCAGCAGATTCGTATCGTCTTGGTTGGGCCGGCTGCTTGAACAACGTTCTTCCTCTGCGAGCGACGCTAACGGCGGATTCGACCGCGCCCAGGATCGCGCGCCGCTGTCCTGGACGAACGAACGAACAGACACGCTTTCCGTCTGCGAGTGAGTGAGGAAGGCAGCGGCTTCAAAGCGCGATCCTCGCGAGCGGAGCGAGCAATCAAACATTGCGCGAGCAGCTCCCAAAAACACGGCGTGGCTCTCGCCTTCCACCCCCCAGCCGACGTACCGTCAAGGTGCGGGACGCAATAAGCGGCCCGCCTGGGAGGCGATGCATGCACCGTCACTCGACGCGCGGCAGACCCGTGCAGCTCAATGCGGGTCGTCCATCCCGGCCAGCCACGTAACGGTGGGGCCGGGCGCGGATCGCGTACGGCCCCCAAGAAGGGCAGTCCTGTGTCTTCTTCATCAAGCCGTCGCACCTACGTCATCGACACCTCCGTCCTACTGAGCGATCCGCACGCGATGCGGCGTTTCGACGAGCACCATGTCGTGCTTCCCGTTGTGGTGATCAGTGAGCTCGAGGGCAAGCGTCACCACAGCGAGCTGGGTTACTTCGCCCGTACCGCCCTGCGCTACCTTGATGAGCTCCGGATGATTCACGGGCGACTTGACGCCCCCGTTGCGATCAACGATCTGGGCGGCAGCATCCGCGTGGAGCTGAACCACACTGATCCAGCTGCGCTGCCGGACGGCTTCCGGCTCGGGGACAATGACTCGCGCATACTGGCGGTCGCGCTGAACCTCGCTGCCGAAGGGTGCGCAGTGACGCTGGTGTCCAAGGATCTGCCGATGAGGGTCAAGGCATCGGCAGTCGGCCTGAACGCGGAGGAGTACCGCGCTGAACTCGCCGTGGAAACCGAATGGACCGGGATGAGCGAGATCGACGTGGAGGGTGGCGACGTCGACCGCCTCTACGAGCAGGGGTTCGTGGAGCTGGACGAAGCGCGAGATCTGCCCTGCCACACCGGCGTGGTGCTGCTGAGCGGCAGCGCGTCCGCGCTGGGCCGGGTCACGCCAAGCAAGGAGATCAAGCTGATCAAAGCTGATCGAGACGTGTTCGGGATCCATGGGCGCTCGGCGGAGCAGAGGGTGGCACTGGATTTGTTGCTGGATCCCTCCATCGGAATCATCTCCCTCGGCGGCCGCGCTGGCACTGGTAAGTCAGCTCTGGCATTGTGCGCAGGACTCGAGGCTGTCTTGGAACGCCAGCAGCACTCCAAAGTGGTGGTCTTCCGTCCGCTGTATGCGGTCGGCGGTCAAGAACTCGGCTACCTGCCGGGTACGGAGGGCGAAAAGATGGCGCCCTGGGCGCAGGCCGTGTTCGACACCCTAGGTGCGCTGACTACGAAAGTGGTCATTGAAGAGGTGCTGTCACGAGGGCTGCTCGAGGTGCTGCCACTCACTCATATTCGGGGCCGTTCCCTGCACGATGCATTCGTCGTTGTCGACGAGGCGCAGTCCCTGGAGCGAAACGTGCTGCTCACCGTACTCAGCCGGATCGGCCAGGGCTCGCGCGTGGTCCTGACCCACGACGTCGCCCAGCGAGACAACTTGCGAGTCGGCCGACATGACGGCGTGGTGGCCGTCGTCGAGAAGCTGAAAGGCCATCCGCTCTTCGCTCATGTCACGTTGAATCGCTCCGAGCGATCGCCCATCGCGGCTCTCGTGACCGAGATGTTAGAGGATGTGGCGGTTTAGGGCCCTTAGCCATGAGGTTTGGCATCGAAAAGATCTCAGAATGATGTCATTTCGGTAACGCCATGTGGCATTCTATCCCCCGTGCGTCGACTCGCTCAGCATGCCATAGTCGGGGTTGGCTTCTCAGCGTTTGTCGCTTCAACAGCTGTAGCTGTACTGAGCAGCCCCGCTGGACAAACCTCTGCCCTCGCCGTGCCGGCGCCCGTTGTTGCCAACTCCGCTCCGGCCGTCGACCAGCTCGCCGCGGCACCTGCAGCCGATGAGGCACGTGCGAATCGGAAGGCCGCAAGGGTCAAGCTCATCGCTGAAAAACAGGCGGCGAAGCGGGCGAAGTCCTTGGGCAAGCAAACCAAGGCGATCGCTGCGAAGCGCGCCAAGATCAAGGCCGACCTGGCGGCTGCCGCAAAGAAGGCGGCCGAGGAGAAAGCCGCTCGGGCCCGAGCGATTGCCAACCGCGGCTACCAGCCGGGAGTCAGCGATCCGAAGGAAATGGCCCGGCAGATCTTGAAGAACAAGTTTGGTTACGGATCCAACCAGTTCCAGTGCTTCAACAACATCATCATGCGGGAGAGCATGTGGAAGATCGACGCGACCAACCCCAGCTCGGGTGCGTACGGCATCCCGCAGGCTCTGCCAGGCTCGAAGATGGCAAGCGTGGGAAGTGACTGGCGGACCAACCCAGCGACCCAGATCATTTGGGGCATCAAGTACATGAAGGACCGATACGGCAGCCCCTGTGCTGCTTGGAGTTTCAAGGCCGACAAAGGTTGGTCCTAGCCACCCCGCACTAGCGCCGCATCGCTGGCCGCAAACATCCCACGTAACGTGGGATGTTGACAGGCCGTGAGGATGCCGGAGCGCTAGCTGGCGGGCTCAGCCCGGCCGACGGGTCATGGCGAGAACGTCGAGTGCCGCATCCAGCTGCTGTTCGGTCAGACTGCCGTCGGCGACGTAGCCGTTCTCGATAACGACCTCACGGATGGTCTTGCTTTCCTTGAGTGCCTGCTTGGCGACGGCGGCAGCGTTCTCATAACCGATGTAGCGGTTCAGCGGTGTCACGATCGACGGTGAGGACTCGGCCAACGTCCGGCAGTGTTCGACGTTGGCCTCGATGCCTTGTACGCATCGGTCGGCGAGCAGCCGGCTGACATTGGCCAACAGCTCGATCGATTCCAGGGTGTTGCGTGCCATAACGGGGAGCATGACGTTGAGTTCGAAGTTGCCGCTGGCACCAGCGAAGGTGACGGCGGCGTCGTTGCCGATCACTTGGGCGCAGACCATGAGCGTCGCCTCACAGATGACAGGGTTGACCTTGCCCGGCATGATCGAGGATCCGGGCTGCAGGTCGGGTAGCGCGATCTCTCCGAGCCCGGCACGCGGTCCAGAGGCCATCCAACGCAAGTCGTTGGCGATCTTGTGCAGGCTCACCGCGATGGTCCGCAACACACCCGAGGCTTCGACCAGCCCGTCCCGGGCACCCTGCGCCTCGAAATGATCACTTGCTTCGGTCAGTGGCAGACCCGTCTTGTCTGCGATCAACGAGATCACCGATTCGGCGAAGCCTGCGGGAGTGTTGATTCCAGTGCCAACCGCAGTCCCGCCGAGCGGCAGCTCAGCGACTCGCGGCAAGGCCGATTCCACCCGTTCGATGCCACGACTGATCTGGGCGGCATAACCGCTGAACTCCTGACCCAGCGTCACCGGGGTGGCATCCATCAAATGGGTGCGACCGGACTTGACCACCTCAGCAAACTC
>JAJTCL010000269.1 GCA_021323255.1 Propionibacteriaceae bacterium
TCGCGCCGCCGATCTCCCAACAAATTGCGCGAGCGTAGCGAGCACCAGCCCCAGCGGCGAGCTGTGTGCAGGCGGAGATGGCGGAACAACGCTTTTCCGTTCCGTCAGATCCGACGAAGACGACGGCAACCCAGCGAACATCGCCGCGAGCGGAGCGAGCAATCAAACAGAGCGCGATGCGCGAGCAGCTCCCAAAAGGGGCGCCTCAATCGTTGCGGTAGCGGGACCGCGTGTTGAGCCGCCGGATGTGTGCCGGAAGCGTTCCCGGAGGGCCACTGGGACGCAGGAATTGCACGCCGGCAAGTACTTGGGCAGCAAGCACGAACAGCAAGGTGACCGCCAGCAGAACAGCCGAGCCGGACGACCAGCCCGCGGCAGCGCTGCCCGCCATGCAGCTCAAGAGCGCGGCCAGCGCCACCGCGTACGACGCCAGGTGCGCGATCCACGAGAGCTGCTTCTCTGCCTGCAGATCTTGCGGGCGCTTGCCAAGCCAGGAGGCCATGGCTCGCCGCCAGACGACAACCTGAACGACACAGATGATCAGCATCAGAACTGCCGAGACGAGCGCGCCCACCGCCCAAGCGAGACCGGTCCCCCCGTCGAACGATGGAAAGATGACGACTGCCGCAGTGGCAGCGATGACCGAAACCAGACCACACAGCGCCCCAATCTGGGTAAGTCGCAGGTGAGGCGCCATTCGAGCCGCGATGGCCGGTTGTGCGGTATCCCCGTACGCCGGGACTTGCCGCGTCGGGTCCTCATCGTGGCTCATGCTCGCAGCATAAGACCGTGGGGATGTGCAGAATCTCACCGCAGGCATATGTTCGCGAGCGGAGCGAGCCATCAAACACTGCGCGAGCAGCTCCAAGACAAGCGGCTAGCGTGGAGGTATGTCCGAGCCGCTGACCGTCGCTGTGGCAGCCGAGCTCACCGAGACAGAGGCCAGCGGCGTGCTGAAGTTGGTAGCCGACGCCGAGGCCGTCGATCACATGCGAGCTCTCAATGAGGCTGCCCTGCTGCAGCTGAGGCGGCCACATCCCACCACTCAGCACATGCTGGTCAGCGAGCATCAGGACTTGGTGGGCTACGCCCAACTGGAATCGGGGACCAACTGGAGCGCTGGCCAGCTCCTGGTGTCTCCCGATCATCGGCGACGGGGCATCGGCACTTTGCTCCTGCAGCGGCTGCTCAGGGAGTCAAGCAATCCGTTGCGAGTCTGGGCCCTGGGTGACGCTCCTGCCGCGCGGGCTCTCGCCGCTGCCACAGGGATGACCCGCCAGCGCGAGTTGCTGATCATGGAACGCGGGCTCGATGATGACTTGCCGGAGCCCGTTGTGCCGGCCGGCATAGAGATCCGAACCTTCGTACCAGGCAAAGATGAGCAGCAGTGGTTGCGGGTCAACGCTGCCGCATTCGCACATCATCCCGAGCAGGCACTGATCGACAGCGACGACCTGGCGGACCGGATGACAGAGCCATGGTTCGACCCCAAGGGCTTCTTCGTCGCCATGATCAACGAGACCATGGTCGGCTTTCATTGGACCAAGCAGCATCAAGATCAGCTCGGCGAGGTCTATGTGCTCGGCATCGCCCCGTCGGCGGCCGGACGGGGACTTGGTAAGGCGCTCCTGGTAACCGGGCTGCGCTCCTTGCAACAGCGGGGAAGCACCCGCGTGGAGTTGTATGTGGAGGCGGACCACCGGGCAGCAATCGAGCTATATCTGACCTATGGATTCACCACAGTCAACCGTGATGTGATGTACGCGCAGACTGAGTTTTTCCGGTCCGCATGAACACGATAGAGATCAAACTCAGGAGATAGAAATGGAAGCAGTCGAAATGTCAACCGTGATGGAGGACTTGCTTCCCGTCCCGGCGCCGGAACTGCCGCCTGATCGTTTCCTGGACCGCGAACTGTCCTGGCTCGCCTTCAACAATCGAGTCCTCGATTTGGCCAAGGACGCCAAGCGCGTGCCGCTGTTGGAACGAGCGAAATTCCTGGCGATCTTCTCCTCCAACTTGGACGAGTTCTATATGGTCCGGGTCGCCGGACTGAAACGCCGCATTGCAGCCGGTGTCGCTGTCCCAACGGTGAGCGGGATGATGCCCCGGGAGGTGCATTCGGCCATCCTCACCCGAACTCGTGACCTGGTGACTGAGCAGGCGCGCGTGTTCCAGGAGGACATCCGGCCTGCACTGGCCAGGGAGGGCATCGAGATCCTGCGCTGGGATGAACTCACCGCCACCGAGAAGGACCGGATGGACGAGCTGTTCGCCGAGCGCATCTTCCCGGTGCTCACCCCTCTTGCCGTCGATCCATCACACCCCTTCCCGTACATCTCGGGGTTGTCGATCAACCTCGCCGTACTGGTACGCAACCCGGAGACCGGCATTCGCCAGTTCGCCCGGGTCAAGGTGCCGACCATGCTTTCCCGCTTCATCCCGCTGGCCGAAGGTCGCTATGTCGCGCTGGAGGACGTCATCGCTCACCATCTCGATCAGCTCTTCAGCGGCATGCACGTGGTGGGCCATCACACATTCCGGGTGACCCGCAACGAAGACGTCGAGGTGGAGGAGGACGACGCCGAAAATCTGCTGCTTGCCCTGGAGAAGGAGATCCTTCGTCGCAAGGTCGGTCGGCCGCCGGTCCGGTTGGAGGTCGAGGACGACATGGACCCGAAGATGCTCGAGCTGCTGATCAGTGAGCTCGACATCAGCTCCCGCGAGGTCTTCCATCTGCCCGGGCCGCTCGACCTGCGCGGCCTGTTCTCCTTCGCCGACATCGACCGCGCAGAACTGAAGTACCCCGCCTTCCTTCCCACGACCCATCCCCACCTCGCAGAGGTCGAAACGGCGAAGCCCGCCGATATGTTCGCCGCCCTGAAGCAGCGCGATGTGCTGCTGCACCATCCGTACGACTCGTTCGCGACAAGCGTGCAGCGCTTCATTGAGCAGGCGGCCGATGATCCGCACGTCCTAGCAATCAAGCAGACCCTCTACCGCACATCCGGCGACTCCCCGATCATCGATGCCTTGATCGAGGCATCCGAGGCGGGCAAGCAGGTATTGGCGCTGGTGGAAATCAAGGCCCGGTTTGACGAGCAGGCCAATATCGCGTGGGCGCGACGACTCGAGCAGCACGGCTGCCACGTGGTCTATGGATTACTTGGCCTGAAGACCCACTGCAAACTCTCCATGGTGGTGCGCGAGGAGGCGGACGGCCTCCGCCGCTATGCGCACATCGGTACCGGGAACTACAACCCCAAAACTGCTCGGCTGTATGAGGACACTGGCCTGCTCACTGCCAATCCCATCGTCACCGATGACATCGGCCGGCTGTTCAACCATCTGTCGGGAATGACCCAGGAGACTCAGTACAAGCGCCTGCTCGTTGCGCCACACGGGATTCGAACCGGACTGATCGACCGGATCAACCACGAGATCGCCAACCATCAGGACGGCAAGCCGGCAGGTATCAAGATCAAAGTCAACTCGATCGTTGACGAGGCCACCTCCGACGCGCTCTACCGCGCCTCGCGAGCAGGAGTTCCGGTGGACCTCTGGGTACGCGGCATCTGCACGATCCGACCGGGTGTGCCGGGTCTCAGCGAGAACATCCGGGTGCGCAGCATCCTCGGCCGCTTCCTGGAACACAGCCGCTTCTTCTGGTTCGCCAATGATGGTTCGCCGTCCGTCGGGATCGGCTCTGCGGACCTGATGCACCGCAACCTCGACCGCCGGGTGGAAGTGCTGGTCTCGATCACCAATCCAGCACACGTCGCTGAGATTGGGGACTTGTTCGACATCGCCTTCGACGAGGGCACCGCTTCTTGGCAGTTGCAGCCGGACGGCACCTGGATTCCGCATACCGCGGACCGAGCAGGTGAGCCGTTGCTCGACATGCAGGAATACTTGATCAACGCCTCGAGCCGACGCCGAACGATCGCGAAGTAGCGCCTCCGTGCCCTCGGTGAGCCCCAGCCGAACCCGCAACAACGCGGCACGGTCTCCCGGCCGCCCGATCCTGGCCGGCGGCGCTGTGGTAACCCGAGAGGACCAGCCCCGGGGCACCGAGGTGTTGATCATCCATCGCAAGCGCTACGACGACTGGACGCTGCCGAAAGGAAAGGTCGAGGTCGGGGAGTCGGTTCCCGCCTGCGCCGTGCGGGAGGTGCGAGAGGAGACAGGCGTCACCATCCGCCTCAATGTGCCGCTGGACGCCATCAGCTATGAGGCTGGCAACGCCGGGCTCAAGAAGGTGGATTACTGGGGCGGCGTCGTCTTGGACGCAGTACCCCGAGCGCCGGATGCGGAGGTCGATGTCGTCTCCTGGCTGCCGATGCGCGCCGCGCTCGGCCGCCTCACCTACTCTCATGATCATTTTCTGGTGCAACAGTGCTTGGCTCAGCCGCCCACCACTCCGCTGATCATCCTGCGGCACGCCAAAGCGATGGATCG